>DAHUXR010000339.1 GCA_027307045.1 Acidobacteriaceae bacterium | reverse complement strand
TCTCAATTACGACAATCCTGCAGTTCGCGAGCAGATGTGGAGTGTGATGCGGTTCTGGCTGGAGATGGGTGTGGATGGATTCCGGCTCGATGCAATTCCTTATCTGGTGGAGCGAGAGGGCACAAACTGTGAGAACCTGCCGGAGACCCACGCCATCATGAAGGAACTGCGGCGCAAGCTCGATGAAGAATTTCCAGGCAGGATGCTTTTAGCGGAGGCCAATCAATGGCCCGCGGACCTTCGTCCCTATTTCGGCGACGGAGACGAATTTCACATGGCGTTTCACTTTCCCATCATGCCCAGGATGTTTATGGGGCTGAAGCTGGAAGACCGCAAGCCTATCACCGAGATCGTGCAGCAGACTCCGGAAATTCCGCCTTCGTGCCAGTGGTGCTTGTTCTTGCGCAACCATGATGAGTTGACCTTGGAAATGGTTACCGACATGGAACGCGACTACATGTATGACATGTACGCGCAAAACAAGACGATGCGTCTGAACCTTGGCATTCGGAGAA
>DAHUXR010000338.1 GCA_027307045.1 Acidobacteriaceae bacterium | reverse complement strand
GTTGCGGGGATTGGCAAGGCTTCTTCCGCTTGTCGCCTGCGGATAGGGCGCGTCCCGGCATCCATCTCCATGAGCCCGCTTTCTCGATTAATCTGCAGGCTAGTCAGCTTTGACGGCTGCCAAAGGTGCGTAGGAAGACAAATTTCATTTCCCATGTAACGAATCTGCTCCAAACCTCACTATTTAATGTGAAGTAGTGGGTCCCCGCCTTCTGTCCGAGCACTGTTTCTGCGCGCTAGTGCCAAGACTTAACGATCTAATGAGAGCTCAACATGAAAAACTGGCTTATCTGCCTCAGCGTTGTTGCGGTCTTTGCTGCTGCATTGGTCATATCAAGAAGCAATATTGCGGCTGGCTCCGCATTGCAATCGGGCTCGACCTCAGCAGGCTTAAGTCCGGGTGTCTATTCGCTAGTATCTGCGCGTACCACATCCAACCAAAATGGATTTTTTGTTTACCACGACCAGGATGATGGATTGAACCACGGATTTCCGTCCGGATTTTTTGGCGCAGTTGA
>DAHUXR010000337.1 GCA_027307045.1 Acidobacteriaceae bacterium | reverse complement strand
CCGTCGACGTTGTTTTCCGCTACGCCACGCCGCCCACTGAAGCCGTCAGCCTCGCCCTCGCCAACACGCGTGAAGTGTACGGAATTCGCCGCCTGACCTTCGATAAAGATGCGAACACTGTTACTGTGGAATACGATGCCACGCGCCTCAATGCGTCGGTTGTCGCGCAGCTCGTCCGCCGGGCTGGCCTCCAAGTCGTTGAAGAGCTCAGGTTTGCGCTTCCTCCCGCTCCTGTGGAACCAACTCCGACTGCCTGATCCACCAATTGCGCCACCGCAGATTCCCTGTTAATCTGAATAAGGTTTCTTCCTGAAACCGCACGGGTTGCGCCCTTAGCTCAGCTGGATAGAGCGTCTGACTACGAATCAGAAGGTCGGGAGTTCGAATCTCTCAGGGCGCGCCATACAAAAAGATCACAAACGAAAAGCGCCGTCGACCGGCGCTTTTTCGTATCTGGTATATACCCGATTGATCAGCGGTTCGGTACGCCAACCTTCTGCAGGAACCGTTCCATCGTCTTG
>DAHUXR010000336.1 GCA_027307045.1 Acidobacteriaceae bacterium | reverse complement strand
AAGTCGGCCTTATCGAGCAATCCATGTTCTTCCAGCTTCTTGCGCACGAGCGCGAGTGTGAACTGTGTGCCGTATACGGGTACGTTAAGGTCGCCCAGAATGTAAGGAACAGCACCGATATGATCTTCGTGGGCGTGCGTTAGTACGATTGCGCGCACCATCTGGCGATGCTGTTTCAGGTAAGTAATGTCCGGGATGACGATGTCCACGCCGAGCAGCTCTTGCTCGGGGAACATCAGGCCGGCGTCAATGACGACGATGTCTTCGGCGTAGCGAAGAGCAAGCATGTTCTTGCCGAACTCGCCCAGACCGCCGAGAGGTATTGCCCACAGTGAATGGCTGCTCAAGAGTCGCTCAGTATCCCCTGCGTCATCCTATCATAGGCGAAGATGAAGAAATGACGCGCCGTTCGTTCCTGGCGTGCGTCTAAGCGCCTCAGTAGGATTTACCCCCGGCGAGAAGCACGGCTTAAAATCAGGCTGCGACGAGGCGCGGCGCGAAGAATAAAGAGGAGGGATCGT
>DAHUXR010000335.1 GCA_027307045.1 Acidobacteriaceae bacterium | reverse complement strand
GAACAGATTACAGGAACTAAACCCGCGCGTTGGCTTTCTCCTTGCGACCGGGGCCTGCTGGGCCACGCCCCGAACCCGCTGTGCCGGTCATGGCAACTGGCCTGCCCCGGCTGGAACGCCAATCCTGGTATGCCACGAGAATCGGGGCTGCAATGGCGATCGACGAATACGTCCCGATTAAGATGCCTATTACCAGGGCGAAGGAGAATCCGTGCAGGACTTCCCCTCCAAAAAGGTACAAAGCAAGTACCGTCAGGAATGTTAAACCCGCCGTCAAGATCGTCCGGCTCAGCGTCTGGTTGATGCTCCGGTTCACGATATCCGAGAGCTTCTCCCGGCGCATCATCTTCAGGTTCTCGCGTATGCGGTCGAAAACCACGATGGTGTCGTTGTTGGAGTATCCAATCAGCGTCAGGATGGCCGCTATCACCGTGAGGGATATGGACTTATTGGTCAGCGAGAACGCGCCTACCGTAATCAGCGTATCGTGGAACACCGTGATCACAGCTGCCACTCCGTAAAT
>DAHUXR010000334.1 GCA_027307045.1 Acidobacteriaceae bacterium | reverse complement strand
CAGCAGGGCAATGCGCATGGCCTCGGTGGGATTCATGGCTGAGGCGAGCATATCAAAGGTGACGGCGGTGCCGCGTGACCGCGAGCACAAAAAGCGGTCCCGGTTGTCAGTTGCCAACTATTAGTCCGCCTGAAAGGCGGCAGGTGACAGCCAACAGCCCCCAACTGGGAACTGCCTTATAATTGTTATGTTGGCAGCCGGACCGGACGGCCGCTCCTGCCCCCTTTCGGGGCGGGCAGGGGAGGAAAGTCCGAACTCCGCAGAGCAGTGTGCCGGATAACGTCCGGGAGGCCGGGTTCAAGCCCGGCCGACGGAAAGTGCCACAGAAAACATACCGCCTTGGCCGCAACGCCGGGGTAAGGGTGAAAAGGTGCGGTAAGAGCGCACCGCCGCGGCAGCGATGCCGTGGGCAGGGCAAACCCCACACGGAGCAAGACCAACTAGGGGAGGAGAGCCGCCGCAAGGCGGCGCGCGTGCCGGCTCGGCGCGCCACAACTCCCGGGTAGGTCGCTAGAGCCGGGCAGC
>DAHUXR010000333.1 GCA_027307045.1 Acidobacteriaceae bacterium | reverse complement strand
GGGCCACGCCCTGCGAGATCAAATACTTGCCCGCGGGGCTGTCTTTGGCGATCGACCCGGCCGGCGAAATATGGTCGGTGGTCACCGAATCGCCCAGCAGCGCCAGCACTCGCATCTCCTGGAAATCGCGCACTGGGGCCTGCGGGTCCACCATCCGCTCGAAGTAGGGCGGCTTCTTGATGTACGTCGATTTGTCGTCCCACTGAAAGGTGCCGCCGGTCGGAATCGGCATGCTCCGCCAGTTGTCGTCGCCGTCAAATGCGTGCTCGTATTCGTGCTGGAACATGCCGCGATCGATCGCCGTCCGCACCGTTTCGCGCACTTCTTCGTTGGTCGGCCACAGGTCGCGCAGATACACCGCCTTGCCCGAGCGGTCTTTGCCCAGCGCATCTTTGGCGATATCGATGTCTACCGTCCCGGCCAGCGCGTACGCCACCACCAGCGGCGGAGATGCCAGGTAGTTAGCCTTCACCTGTGCATTAATGCGGCCTTCGAAATTGCGGTTGCCGCTCAACACCGCCGCCA
>DAHUXR010000332.1 GCA_027307045.1 Acidobacteriaceae bacterium | reverse complement strand
ATTCGTCTCTCGGAGCATCAACGCGGACAAACCAAATCAACCCGAGGCCGCGGGCCTTGGATTCTTGTTTATCAGGAAGTATTCGAAACTTTGGCGGAAGCTCGGGAGCGCGAACGACAGCTGAAGGGTTGGAAGTCCCACCGCTCAATCCAGGAATTGATCGAGGCAGCACCTAGACAGCTCTGAGCGCGCCCCGGCTGTGCCGGGGAGGTCGTCGGTTCGATCCCGACCAGGTCCACCAAAATCACGCATTATGCCTGCTGTCTACATCCTGCAAAGCAAAGCTACCCGGAAATTCTATATCGGATGTGCCGAGGATCCTCTGGCTCGACTCGCCGAGCATCAACGTGGACAAACCAGATCAACCCGCGGACGCGGTCCTTCGATTCTGAAAAAGCTGGGAATTCATTCCAAATTTGCGGAATATCCGGTCAGTTCGAGCAACAGATATCGGTAATTGCGAATCTGAGCAATGCCGCTCTTCGTGGCATGGGGCAAACCGAAGCGTTGAAGTTGAAGAAAAGA
>DAHUXR010000331.1 GCA_027307045.1 Acidobacteriaceae bacterium | reverse complement strand
GTGATGCCGATCATCACTGCATCTTCTTTATCGGCGTCCTTCATCGCAATGGCGTTCTTCGTCTTGACCTTATCCACGGTCACGCCCTTCGTCAACATCGGCGTGATGACCATGAAAATGATCAACAGCACCAGCATTACGTCCACCATCGGCGTAACGTTGATGTCCGAAACAACTGCCGGCGCTTTCTTTTTCTCCATAACCGCTCCTCACCTGATCCAAATTCGCTTGCCCGAATCCCGCCGTCTCGCGCCGCTTGCCCCCGCCTGATGTGGAAGCCCGCGGCGCGATCCGGAAATTTCAACTCGCGACTATCTCAAACGGCTACTTGCCCGCGTTCGCCCGCTGGGAGCGCTTCAGGAAGTAATCGATCAATTCCGAACTGGAGTTCCCCATCTCGACGTCGAACGCTTCCACGCGATTGCTGAAGTAGTTATACATCCAGACGGCGGGGATGGCGACCAACAGACCGACGGCGGTGGTTACCAGCGCTTCCGAAATACCGCCGGCCACTGCGCTCAAACC
>DAHUXR010000330.1 GCA_027307045.1 Acidobacteriaceae bacterium | reverse complement strand
AGGCCCGGAAACTGGAGCTTCTCGTCCATATCCTGCATCAGCTTTTTATAGGTCATGCCCGGCCGCCAAAGGTTGTGCGGCTTCAGCATGATCGTTGTGTCAAACATGTCCAGCGGCGCGTTGTCCGTGGCGCTGTCTGATCGGCCCACCGTGCCAAAAACCGAGGCAACCTCAGGGAACGTGCGGATGATGCGGTCCTGTTGCTGCATCAGCGAGACAGCCTGCGTGATGTTGATGCCCGGCAGTGCGTTGGGCATGTAAAGTGCGGACCCTTCATAGAGCGCCGGCATAAACTGGCTGCCCAGGCGAAAGTAGAGCGGAACAGTGATGGCCAGGAAAACAAGATTCAGCACGATCACCAGCTTCCAGTGCCGAAGGCTCCAATGCAGCACCGGGTGATAAATTGCCTGGGCAACGCGTGCGGCGGGGTTCTTTGATTCCGGTCGCAGCTTGCCGCGCAGGCACAGCGGCATCAGCGCCGGAACCAGCGTGATGGACAGCAGGGAAGAGAAGATGAGCGCCAGCG
>DAHUXR010000032.1 GCA_027307045.1 Acidobacteriaceae bacterium | reverse complement strand
TTACTGTTGCTCTCCGCGTCTCCGCTGTCTCCGTGGTGGATGTTTCTTTTTGGTTGCGGCTCCGCCGCGCTGTGGTTTAAAGGCTTTGGGTTTTCTGGCTGATTGCTGACTACTGAGTGCTGATTGCTAGATTTTCAAAGACCGTCACACGGCACTATTTTCCGCTCTGGAGCGAATCTCTAAATTTACCGTTTGTTCGCTGTTGAGTCAAGGGAAATCCGGGCAATAACATTTACTTCGCAAAATAGCGGTATATCGCGGTTTTCGCGGGAAAGAAGCATCTAATTCGCTATTTGTTTGTTGCTTGGCAATGGTTTCATACAATTATTGTAGTCACTCCTCCAGCCTCGCACCAGTTCTCGAATTTGACCTCTGGCGTTACATCTTTTATGGCCGCCATTTTATCTGTTGTCAGCAATATCAGACCATGCTCCCAAGCACAAGCCACGATCCATACGTCATTGACATTAATGCCACGCGCAACGAGGTGTTCATCAGTTGTAACGCTCGCCTTGTGTGGTGGATTTCGCCGCCAAATCCTGCCCATGATCTGAGCATAATAGGATTCTGTGGTGTAAGAAACACATACTGCTTGAGCGATGAAGTACAACTCCAGAAACTTCTTAACTTGATGGCGGCGCTGAAGGTCTCCTGGTATCATTTCATGACCCGCTGCTATTTCCCCCAGCGTTATTGCAGAAGTGAACACCAGCGTGTTATCGGGAAGAGCATTCCAATTCGTGAGGAGGACTTGGTTTCCTGCTTCCAACGCGGTTACATGGTTCGTGTCCATCAAATAACCGTTCACGCTCGCGGGGTCTCCCTCATTCGTTTCCGCAATTCACCGATAGTGGCTGAAGCAAAATTAGGAGATAAATAATCAGATAGAGAGAAGTACACGGAAAAATCTTTAGGAAAATATTCGGAAAAAGAGTGCTTAATTGGACGTTCCTGGTCTCTAAAAAAATCTAACAACTGTCTTTCGACCCTTGGCGGCATTCTATATCCGCTGAGAACTGTAGCATCAATTTCCTTAAGGATTTTCTCTGCCTCATCGCTCATATCGCGCATGACAGCAGACGTGATCGCTTGGTATCTCTCAATTAGTTTCCGCAGTTTATTCCGTTGGCCGTCTGTAAAATGCGGCATAGGAATGAGTTCCAGTGTCGCAAAGGTAATGTCAGTTTTTCCTTCGCGCGTGGCGACAAATGCGTTAGCGACAGGGGAATTGAGTATTGCAGACAATAACCATTCATCAAAGTGGGGAGACGTTGGCCATACGCCTATATATGTTTGATAGCATGTAATACCTTCAGTGTCAGGGAACGCCGCCATTCGCCACCGACCTCGCGACCGCGCAGCTTTGTTTAGGATTGCCTTGGGCTTGTCCCATTGATATCTCCACGCCCCCAGTAACTGGTCCTCCGGCAGCATATTCAAGTAAGCTAAGGGTGGCTTTTCGAAAACACTGAAGCTAGTACGGGGAGCAACTCCGAGCTTATACCCCTTTGCCGGTTGATTGCTAATGAAAAGCTGCCGATTGCCGGTCTCGCCACCGTCCTTCTTAGTCAGCGGTTTGTTCCATTGAATCCCCCGATGTAATTCCGCAAATTCTCTCAACTGCGGATAATTCACGAGAAAGCCCCAAACATCAGGAAGATCGGGAACAAGAAATGATTTTTCGGCTTCATCAACAGAAAATTCTGCTACAGACTCGCTTGAGACTTCATGCGTTGCCTCAAAGTTGGCCCATGCGGTCGCATTGTCATCGACTCTTCGATTTGTAACGCGGCATCCAGCGTGCGGAATCGGATCTGTGGCCACGAGCAGGACTACTTCGGAATCGGCTTCAAAGGCCCGATCCGGCAAAACGGTCAATTCCAACGTTGCAAATCTTTCGGCGAGTCGTCTGCGGGCATCGGCATAGGCTCCACCATCAATAAATCGCCTAGGCAGCACAAAGCCCAATACACCCTGAGGATGCAGATCATTCAACACCCTATTCAATAAGGCCGCTGGCTTCTGCACAAATTGCCCGTCATATTGAGTGCGTTCATCTTCACCAAAATCACTGTATGGGGGATTGCAGAGAACAACCCCGGCACGTTGAAGATAAGCGGATGATACGGAAGGATCAAAAACGTCTCCATTAACCACTTTCCATCCATTTGGATTTGGAAAGTCGGCCAAAGTCAGAGCGGATTTGCTAATCTCGACTGCAAATGGGTCTTTCTCGATTCCCACGAGATGCTGCACAAAATATTTGTGACGTTCCGACGCATTGGCTCCGAACAGATTGTGTCGGAGCATATTCATAGCACCCATTAGAAAGACGGCGCTTCCAGAACATGGCTCCAAAATAATTAATTGCTCATCTCCGGGGGGTGGGAGGGGGATGCGGTCTATGATATATCGCACGATTGTCCGCGATGTGCGATGAATGCTGAGTTCCTCTTTTGTTTTCTCGTCAACTAGCGTCTGAGACCATATCTGAATCAGCACCTCAACCGACAGATTGCGAAAATCAAAATCATGCCAGATGCGATTCGCGGCGCTCTGCCGCGCTTCGCGAGTTAGCAATCTTGGAACGTCAGTTCTATAGTGCCTTGCGACCGCTGCTAACAAGTCATCTACATCGCCAGAGAGATTAGCAAAACCCTGCACCTGCCTGTCGTAAAACACCTTGGCAGTCAAAATCCAGAAAATGAGTTGGAAGAGGTGCTTTGGGTTTGGTTCTCGTCCAGTTGATTCGCTATAAATTCGGCGGGTTTCTGACAGCATCTCACGCAACAAAGGATCAAGTTTCCCCTGAATTTGATGCTCAAGCTCTGGCAAGAGCCCCACAAACAGAGCCAGCTGTTGGCTCCACTTGTATGACCCAATATTTTTTGCCCTGAGGAGAGATTGCGGTCGCCAGTCTGCGGCACGTGTCGCAAACATTTCAGGTATGCGCTCAAAGGGATAGCTTTCCACGAAACCGTGATTATTCTCTGTTCGTGAAACCATCCATTCGGTGATTTCATTACTGCCGATTTCTAGAAGTACGGGAGCACCTAGCGCTCGGCACTTGTTCACCAATTGTGGACCGCGCAAGCCGTTGCTACATGCCACACCGATACAAGCGGAGTCGTACGAAATTGGAGTCTGTCCAAACGCCGCTGCTGCAACGCTCCACTCATCCGCTGCGGGAGAGAACCAGTCTGGAAATTTGTAATTCTCCTCCAAGAGTGTGCCCTGGTAACCGATGCTGCGCAAACCAGAGATTACCCTATTAACAGTCTCGCGCATGAGATTTGAGTCGCGGATATTCGCCACAAGCAATCATACGCGACTTTAGCGCTGAAATTCAATTTAAATCCTTTTGAATAAAGGACTTGCGTAAGTTATTCAATTGTCAGCACTTAGGCGAATAAAACAGGATAGGTGACACCGATAAATCAACCGATCTTGCTGTTAAGACAGCTCTTTCCGCGACGAGGATTAGAAGTTCTGAGACGTCGTATCGGCGGTTTTGCCTGTGAGTTCTTTGTAGGTGATTCGCTTTCCCACGGTCTGACGAACTGCCCTATCAAAGCGGTCACCATCGTTAATCGGCCCAAATTCCGAGCCGCGATTGTTGTAGCGGAATTACGGAACACGCGCTTAGAAACAGGAACACTGCGACAGCAACTCGGATTTTCATGGGTAAACCTCTCCTTGGTTGTTGATGGCCCCTATTATCACTTTGGCCGGCCCTGAGCGGGTTTCTTCTTTCGGAGAGATTTTTTCCGCTTTTGCGGCGAGGAGCGCGTCCGCAAAAAGTGCTTTGCCCAAAAAGCAAATCTCACCACGCATGGAACACGCATGGCACGGATTTACAAAGTCAAAATGGTTCCTATTTGAACTTTTTGATCCGTGTAAATCAGTGTTATCAGCGTTATCTGCGGTGAGGTTTGGGATTTTGTGCAAAGCTTGCGGAAGGTTCCAATTAACAGAATGCATAACGGCAAAATGGGCCAATTCTTTTGGAATTGACCCACTCGTCGAGATCCGCAGATCTTAAAGCAGACGTTCTTCTCCGCCGCTTAAAATGCAGTTGTTGCTTTGATGATGGGGTTAGAGGTTACGGGTTTCGGTTCCGGTAGCTTCCTGCACCGTGCTGGCAAAACGGTCAGCCTGACCACGAATTGCGGAAACCGTGGTGCGGACCTTGTCCCGACCCTGGTTCGCCAGATCGCGTGCTGAGTCCGCCAGATCACTGGCCCGTTGTGTGAGATTCTCGCGGGTTTCTTCGCCGCTCATCGGGGCAAAAAGGATCCCCAAACCAATACCAATTCCCAACCCTGCCAAAAAGGATTTCATGCTTAAAACTCCTGGTGGATTTGGCAGCCAGAATTGAGTGCCGCCTGCTAGTAAAGATGCGGATTTACCGCGAAGGTTGCCGCATAATTCCACTGAAGTGGGCGCAGCTGGCGCTTGTGCTCTGCTCAGCTCTGGACGGGGCTCAACGTTTACTTAGACTTGGTCAATTTCTGGCTGGCCACCTGCGCGGCAGGACTGTGCGGATCGTCTTTCTGCAACTGCTGGTAAATCAGGGTTGCCTGCTGCGGATCAGTGCTTTCGTACATCTCGGCCAATTCCAGTTGCGCCTGAGACTTCGAAACCGTCACCGTGGGGTGCTCGGAAAGATCTTTGTAAATGGCGATGGCTTCCGGCGCGCGGTTTGTGCCTCGGTATATGGACGCCAGTGCCATCCTGGCCAGAGCAGCCACGTCCTTGTCCCTGAAATCGGACGCCGTCTTCAACTCTTTCTCTGCGCCTGTCTTGTCGCCAGCCTGCATGAACGCCATACCGCTCATGTAACGGGCAATTTTTCCCGGAGAGACCGTGGAATATTTGTCCGCAATCGCCTGGAACTGCTTTTGCGCAGCCTTGGCTCGATCAGCAACCGTGGGAAACGTAGGACCCGAATCTTCAGGCGGGGGCGGCGAGCCGGCCGGCAAAATCTGCGCGTCCAGAGTGCGCATAGCCGCCGACAACTGGGTATTAGCTTCATCGGACTGGCGGCTGCGCCACGTGATCACACCGGTGGTCAACAAGACGGCAACCACCGCAAGGCCAACTGTCCAAATAACGGTTTGGCGGTGACCTGTGGCCCATACGGCTGCGCCTTGGGCAGTTGCGGCGAACTTATCTTCTTTCAATTGACGACGGGTATAACCTGGCACTTGGAAAACCTTTTCGGTGGGATAAGTGGCAATGAAACCTTGAGTTTAGCAAGGAATATCAACACTCGTCAAACCAACCCTGATGGAAATTGCCTGTATTCTCCTTGCTCGACCGAGACTCATGCAGCAGGCTCACTGGTTTCTTCAGACCCCCACAAAAAGGCATCCGCTGCTAAAGAGCTGCTTCGAGAAAAAAGCTACTATTTTTCAAACTTCCCCATCCTAAAATTGCTGGCGTTTGTTCCTATCCTCTTTGCCTATTTCTGAGAGTCTGCAACCATACTATTGCGTCGGGCTTCAAACTGTGTAGGGAAACCCTGGCATCAAAATTGAATAAGCGCTTTTTGTGAGAGTAGCCGGCGCTAACTGAGGCAGCCATGCGCAAACTTGGTATCGCAATCGCCGTCATTGTCGTTTTATTGATCGCAGCGGTCCTTATCGTGCCGCACCTGATCAACGTGAATCAATATCACGGGCAAATTCAGTCGCAGCTGGAGAAACGGCTGGGACGGCAGGTCACGCTCGGCAATATGAGCTTGCGTCTGTTCCCGCCAGCGTTCGATGTCGAGAACACGACGATTGCTGAGGACCCTCAATTCGCCACCAATCGTCCGTTCGCTACGGCGGACAAGCTGGCTGTAAGCGTCAAATTCTGGCCGCTGCTGCGCAAGCAGCTTGAAGTGAATTCATTGGAGCTGGTGCATCCCCACATTGAATTGGTTCGCAACGCTCAGGGCGTCTGGAACTTTGCAACCCTGGGGCAGGAATCCAAGCCTACCGCCGCGCAGAAAACTCCGCCGCCGACCCAAGCCTCAACACCTACAACCACTACTGGGCCGCCGAGTTCGCCGCAACCGGCGAATAAGCAGCCGGCAGGCCAGCTTACTCTGGCAAATCTTTTTATCAATGATGGTCAGGTTGCAATAACCGATCTTCAGAAACACCAGTCCCGTGCAGTGTATGACCACATCGATCTCAACGTGAGTGATTTTGCTCCTGACCAGCAATTCAGCATGAAGCTCACGGCCCACCTTCCCGGCGAGGGCAAGCAGGCAATCTGGCTGGAAGGCAAAGGCGGGCCTATCAAAGAAGCTGACATGTTGAACACGCCCTTTGATGGCACGTTGCGGCTGGACCAGGTGTCCACCGGCGCGGCGCAAAAGTTTTTGAACTCGCAATCACTCAACGGAATTGACGCGGTAATCACCGGCAGCGCCAGCGTCAAAAATTCCGGCGGCAAGCTGGCGTCAAATGGGACGATAAAAGTGGACAACGCGCGCATTCACAATATGAATGTCGGTTATCCCATCGCCCTCGACTATGACGTTGCCGACGATCTGACCAATGACGTCATCCAGATTCACAAAGGCGATCTTAAGCTGGGTGCAACGCCCATCTCACTTGCAGGAACGGTCAACACCAAACCGACTCCTTCACAGATTGATCTCAAACTCACGGCATCGAATGCATCCATCGCGGAAATGGCGCGTCTGGCCTCGGCTTTCGGAGTTGCATTCGGCAAGGACGTGGACGTAAAAGGCCAGGTCAATGCCGATATCCAGGCTCGCGGAGCCATGGACAAACCGGCATTGAATGGCCAGCTTTCGGCACGCAATCTCGACATCAGCGGCAAAGAGATTCCTCAACCGGTCAAGGTCAATGACATCACTCTGGCTCTCACGCCGGAGATCGTCCGTTCCAACGAATTCACCGCGACAACAGGCTCAACCACTGTCAACGTGAGTTTTGCGCTCTCACAATACAGCGCGCCCAACAGTTCCATCAGCGCCACCTTGCGCGCTCCAAATGCACGCATCGGCGAACTGCTCAATATCGCCAAAGCCGCGGGTGTATCCGCCGTGGATGGAATTTCAGGCGATGGAACACTTACTCTCGATGTAAAGGCGCAGGGCTCTACCAAGAACATGTCCGCGCTGAACTTTGACGGCACCGGCAAGATCGGTAATGCGACGCTGAAGATGCCTTCGCTGACCAAGCCGCTTCAGATCAAGAACTCTGACATCCGCTTCAGCCAGAACTCGGCCTCGCTGCAAAACATCGCTCTAACTCTTGGCCAGACCAATGCCGGCGGCACGGTTACGCTCAAGAACTTTGAAGCGCCGCAAGTCCAGTTTGCCCTCAACGCAGACAAAGTGAATGTGGCCGAACTGCAGCAGATTTTTGCTGCCACTCCAGCGCAACCGGCCAAGCGCGCTGGTTTCTGGCATCTGGTGCCTGAAGCCAACGCCCAGACCAAAGCCGAGCCCAGCATGCTCACCAAAATGACCGGCGGCGGCACTGTCGCCATTGGCGTAATTCAGTATGACGATCTGGTTTTGAACAACACTCATGCAAACGTCACCCTCAACCATGGCTTGATCACAATGAATCCTGTAACGGCTGACGTTTACGGCGGCAAAGAGAGTGGCACTATTACCATCGACATGCGCCCGGCGCAGCCCGTGTACAACGTGAATTTGAAGACCGACAAAGTTGATGCCAACAAACTGATCTCGTCGGTTTCCGACGTGAAGCAGACCATCTACGGTCTGCTGGCTTCGAATGTGAATGCCAGCTTCAGTTCTTCTTCATCCGCCAACATTGCGCGCAGCCTGAACGGCAACATGGCCATTAATCTTACGAATGGCAAACTGATGAACCTTGATCTGCTGCATGAGTTGGCTTCGGTGGGAAAATTCGTTGGCAATGGCTTTGGCGCGCCCAAAGGCTTTACTGACCTCGTCCAGCTCACTGGAAATTTCGATGTGAAAAATGGCCTGGCTCAGACCAATAACCTGAAAGCCGTGATTGATGGCGGCACTATGGCCGCCGCCGGCTTGGTCAACCTGGCCGATCAGTCTCTGAATTTGCATGTGACGGCTGTGCTCAACAAAGCCATCAGCCAGCAGGTAGGCGGCACGCAAGTCGGCGGTTTCATGAACACCGCTCTTGCCAACAATCAGGGTGAACTGGTGTTGCCCGTAATCGTGACCGGCACTTTCCAGCATCCGCAGGTTGCGCCTGACGTGCAACAGATTGCCAGGATGAAATTGGATAACCTGCTGCCCACCAGCAAAAATCCGGGCCAGCTAACCACTGGGATTCTGGGGGCGATCCTTGGGAACAAGAATCAAAATGGAAATGCCGGCGGCGCTAATCAGCAGAAGGGCGGCATCGGCGGGATACTGGACGCCATCGGCGGTAAGCAGCAACAAAACCAGCAGCAGCCCTCAAGTCCGGCAGTCGGCAGCAATCAGGGACAACAGCCCCAAGCTACTCCGACTCCTGCTGCTCCGAATCTGGGTGACGTGCTGGGCCAGGTGCTGAACAGGAAAAAGAAAGATCAGCCAACGCCGACTCCAACGCCGCAGCAGTAGCAATTAGCAGATGGCACTTCGCATTCAGCGGTTGCTGGATGAGTATGCGCGATCTTGTCCCAATTTTTCAGGGATCACGCGATCAGCCGATCAACTTGATCACCCGATCTATGGCCTTCCCCAGCCGCCGCCTGCTGGGGATTCGATCCTGACCTTGTCTCCTTTTTTCAGGCGTACGCTGGTCTTGCCGGGAAGCGTTTCACGCGTGCCATCTTGATGGACAACTTGGGTTCGTCCCGCCGCACCATCAGCGCCGCCCTGCAACCCATACGGACCGCGATCCCGACGATCGGCCAGCAGCGTCACTTCAGAATCGGCCAGCAGCTCGACTTCCCGCACAATGCCGTCACCGCCACGGAACTTCCCCGCTCCGCCGCTGCTTTTCCGCAAAGAATATTCCGTCACGCGCAAAGGATACGCATACTCCAGCGCCTCTGCCGGAGTATTGAGCGAGTTCGTCATGTGCGTATGCACTCCGCTCACGCCGGCCCGGTCAGGACGCGCTCCCATGCCCCCGGCAATCGTCTCGTAGTAGGCAAAGGGCTCGCCGGTGCGTTCGTCGATCCCGCCGATGGTCAAATTATTCATGGTACCGGAAGAACCTGCGGGGACGCGGTCCGGCATGGCCTTGGCCAGTGCGCGCAACAGCACGTCGACGATGCGCTGTGAAGTCTCAACGTTTCCGCCCGCGACTGCCGCTGGTGGTCTTGCGTTCACCACTGTTCCCTTAGGTGCAATCATCCGCACCGGCCGCATCAAGCCCGCCGCCGCTGGAACGTCTTCCTGTAAGAGGCAGCGGAAGACATAGAAGCACGCTGAGAAAGCAATGGCGTCCACGGCGTTAATGCTGCCCGCGACTTGCGGGGAGCTGCCGGCGAAATCGACAGTCACCAGCGGCTTGCCTGCTGTCGCCTTTTGAAACGTAAGTGCCACCGCAATCCGCACCGGCCCTGAACCCGCGCCGTCATCATCGAGGAAATCTTCAGCTTCATATCGGCCATGCGGCACCTTGCCGAGAAATGCCCGCATCAGCTTTTCTGAATATTCCTGCAGCTCATCCATCACCTGCTGCACGCGCCAGACCATAACGCTCAGCGATCTCCAGCAACCGCGCTTCGCCAGTGTGGCAGGCCGCAATCTGCGCGTTCAGATCGCCTTCTCGCTCTTCCGGCGTGCGCACATTGTTGAGCAGCAGGCGGAACACGTCATCCTGCAGCTTGCCTCCGGCAATTAGTTTGATGGGAGGAATGCGGATGCCTTCCTGATAGATCTCGCGGCAGATTCCCATGGATCCGGCATACGTTCCGCCGACATCGGCATGGTGGGCCCGCGATGCCACATAAAATGCCGGCTTCGCCGCGCGCTTGTTTTTGCCACCGATGAAAACCGGCGCGACCAGCGTAATGTCCGGCAGATGCGTGCCGCCACAAAAAGGATCGTTCAGGATCGCCACGTCGCCGGCGTTGAGCGTGAGCGTTTCCACCGCCGCTCTGACCGACATGGGCATCGACCCCAGATGCACCGGCATGTGATCGCCCATGGCAACAACTTCGCCCGCACCGTCAAAGACAGCGCAGGAATAGTCGCGACGCTCCTTGATGTTGGGAGAAAAAGCCGTGCGGCGCAGGGCCGCGCCCATCTCTTCCGCAATGGAGTGGAAGAGGCTCTTGAAGATTTCCAGTTCAACCGGATCGCGCATGGTCATAAAACTCTACCACTGATGACAGTGATAACACCGATTTTCACTGATCTGATTTGATCCAGTTCGATCTATGTCAATCGGTGTTGAGCTTACGAATGAGGATTTCTTATCAGCAGGTCCGCCGCTACAAATACGAAGAACACCACGGCAATCACGCCATTCATGGTAAAAAATGCCGCGTTCAATTTGCTGAGATCGTCGGATGCGACCAGCGAGTGTTCATAAGCCAGAAGAGCCGCCACGACAATAACTCCGATGATCGCCAGCTTCCCGAGTCCGAATACCACAACCAGCGCAATCAGCAAGCCCAGCATGACCACATGCAAAGTCCGCGCAACGATGAGAGCCTTGGGAACGCCCATGGCTTGTGGAATTGAGTTCAGCGAATTGGCGCGATCGAATTCAATATCCTGGCAGGCATAAAGAACGTCAAAGCCGCCGACCCAGAAAGTCACAGCCGCCGTAAGCAATAGAATGCGAGGATCAAGCGAGCCTCGCACCGCAATCCAGGCCGCGGCAGGAGCGATGCCCAGCGCGAATCCCAATACCAGGTGCGACCAGCGCGTAAATCGCTTGGTATAGGAATAAAAGAAAACCACTGCCAGCGCCACCGGAGACAGCAGCAGCGTTACGCGATTTAGCTTGGCCGCCCCGAAGATAAAAAGCAGGCAAGCGGCCACGACAAAGACGGTCGCAAATTTCTGTGACAGCGTGCCGGCGGGAATGGCGCGCATGGACGTGCGAGGATTCGCCGCATCGATTCTTGCGTCCGCAATGCGGTTAAAGGCCATGGCTGCGGAGCGCGCGGAGATCATGCATAGCACGATCCAACCCAGCTTGGCCGCGGTGGGCATTCCTCCGGCAGCAAGCATGGCCGCGCATAGAGCAAATGGCAGGGCAAAAATCGAATGCTCCCACTTGATCATCTCCAGCGTGGTTTTGATGTTGGTGAGCAGAGGCACAGAATATTGTAGCGGAAGCGTATGCGCTGGGAAGGGTAATGCTTTTGGCTTTTGGCTTTTGGCTTTTGGCTTTTGGCTTTTGGCTTTTGATGATCGACAGTGATAAAAATGAAAAATAGCCTATCCGGCTGTGCAGAGCGTTAAAATCTCGACACACAAAGCCAAAAGCTGATAGCCAAGAGCCAATAGCTGCCCTTAAAACCCCTGCTCGCCAATCAACGGGACAAAGCGGCAGCCTTCCAGCGTGCGCACCGTGGTGCTGCCATCCGCTTGCCGCTGGACGAGTTGCAGAACTTGCTGGTCGGCCTCTCCTACCGGAATCAGCAGACGTCCGCCGACAGCAAGTTGATCCATGAGGGCCTGCGGAATACGCGGAGCTGCCGCCGAAACAATAATGGCATCGAAAGGCGCGGCTTCCGGCAGCCCCAGCGAGCCATCGCCGGTAACGATTTTGGCATTGCGATAGCCCAGCCGTTCCAACGTTTTCTGCGCTGCCTCAGCAAGCGAAACATATCGCTCCACGGCAAAGACCTGGCTTGCCAGTTCCGCAAGCAGCGCGGTTTGGTATCCCGAGCCTGCGCCAATTTCCAGGACGCGGTCTTCAGGCTTGATCTCCGCTGCCTGCACCATGGCGGCAATCATGTAAGGTTGCGATGTTGTCTGCTTTTCGGCAATCGGAATGGGATGGTCGGCATAAGCCTCATTCCAATTCTGCCGGCTCACAAATTCATGCCGCGGCACTTTGCTCATGGCCGCCAGCAAGCGCTCATCGCGGATACCACGCTGGCGCAACTGGCTTTCCACCATGGAGAAGCGCTCAGCTGCGAACGGCTGTGTGCCATTCCCCTTCATACGTCACTTTTTCCGCCTGCGTATGTGGACGTCAAACCCCAGCACCCCGTTCTGGTCACGCACAGCTACGATCGATACGTTCTTATCGAAATTGTATTCCACCTGAATCACCGTCTCTGCTGACTGCGTGAGGCTGGTGATGTAAGTAAACGTAATGTTGTTATTGATCTGCTGTTCAATCGTGACGCGCGCGCTGGGATTGTTTTCCGAGCCGATAAACTGTGGATCAATTTTTACGCGGCTCGCGCCGAAGAGACGCTGCACCCGGTCACTGAACGTCGCGTTCAGGGCCTCGCCCAGGATGGCGTTGGAAGCTGACGCTGTGTCATTCGTATTCACGCCTGGCTGGCTCGCGGTGTAAACATTTTGGCCGCGTGTGCGTCCAAAGGCCAGCAGCGCGATGATGTCAGAATTGGCCAGCGGCGGATCAGAGCGGTATGTCATGCTGATTCCCTTGCCGCCAATCGCCTGTCCATGCAGTCCTATGGTCACGTCATAGCCCTGCACTCGGGTAGACATATCGAGATTGATGACAGGCTCGATGGTGAGCGGGTTGCTCAACGTAATGTCACCACGCTCCAGCTTATACTTTGTGCCGTCGAAGAAAACATCGCCTTCAGCAATGTTCACCCGTCCCACAATGGCAGGACGCGCCGCAGTGCCGCGAACATGCAGGTCAAGGTCGCCGGAAAGCTTGGCGAGCGAAGTTTCCACCTGCAGCTCCGGCGTGGAAGTAATGTGCATGTCCAGACGCATGTTGTCCAGAAACGGATTCAACGTGGAGATGATCGGCGCTTTTTTGCTCTGCGCCAGGTAATTGGCAAAATCAAAGTGCGGATTCATGCCAAACCGAGTGACCAGAATATCTCCAGCCAGAAGCGAGCTTTTTGCCGAACCGGTGTAACGCAGCGTCGCATCGGCGGACGAGCTTACGCCCGGCGGATAGCGCAGCCGGACGTCACTGCCTCTCGCGGTGAGGTCAAAGTAAATTCCACTCCGATAAGCAATAAACCCGCCGACATCGAGCTCGCCGCCGCCGGTATGCGCCGTAAGCTTCTCAATCTGCATGCGGTCCTGGGCAAATACCAGCGAACCAGTGATGTGGCTGAGACCATTCGGAAGGTCAAGCAGCGAGGCGGACGCATCCTTCAGCTCAAGTCTCCCGCTCAATTGGGGGCGCGCAGAGGGGCCGATGACGTTCACTGTAAAGGTCGCCGGACCATTCGCCACCAGGTTCGGATTAAATACCTGCAGTAGCTTCAGGTTGAACCGTCCCCGCGAACGCAGATCGACCAGATGCTCTCCCGTAAGTTGCACAGCGCCTTTTGCGGAGAGGTCTGTTTCTGTTCCCGTCAGGTGAAACTCATCTACCTTCAGCGATTCATTTTCCAGCCCGAAATGTATCGGGCCATCATTTTGCAGCTGCACGTTCTCAACATCGGCGGAGAGCTGCGTCACATTGCCCGTAATCACCAGGCTGCCCGGCCGCTTCATGGGACCACGGATGTCAATCTCTCCGGCAATGGAAGAGTGGCCGGTGATCTGTCCCTGGAAGTAAGCGCGAATCAATGGGTCAAAGTCGAGATGCGAGAACTTCAAGGTGATCTGCCCCGGCCACTGATCGCGAAGGTGGACTGAACCATCCAGGTTCAGCTCTGCATTTTCAAAATTCGAGCGCCCGCGCAGCTGCACGTTTTCGCCATGCGTCTCCGCCACGATCGTCAGGCTGCCAACCGTCTCACGGTTGAGCACAATATTGCGTAGATCAATTTCGCCATTGATGACCGGCACATCTTCAGTGCCGGATCCGGTCAGATGAAAACCGGCTTGCCCCTGAACAGACAGGCGTGGCAGATCAAAACGCTGAAAGTTGGCAAGCTCGATATCGGTCCCGGTAACATCGAAACGATAATTTTGGTTTCCCAGGTCGTAAGCCACAAATCCGGCAAAACGCGCGCCATTGTGCGCCAGCTGAATATTTTCCAGGCGCGCCTCACTTCCGTTAACGCGCAAGTCGCTGGAGAAGGCCTTGAAGGGTTCGCCATAGATCGTCAATTTGGCGATTTGCAGCTTGCCACTACCCTGCAAGTTTCGCAGCGTGCCGGCAGCCTGCAAGTCAGCAGTCGCAATGCCCGTAACCGCATAGCTTGTGCCACTAAGGGCCTGCATATCGGCCACATTTTCATTCTGAACATGAAGCGTGACATTAAGCCGGCTTGTGTTTTCGTCGAAATTGCCTTGACGCAACGTCGTGCTCGCTGAAAATCCCAGTTGTGCCGTGCCCCGGCGTAATGTTCCGCGTTGCAGAGAAAGGATTGCGGGTGAATACGTGAGCTCGGCTGAGAGCGCGTCCCAATGTATCCGCGGAGGCTTGCTCTGCGCGCCTTTCGGCTGGCTGGCCAGATGGAATTCCGTGTCAAACTTTTCCAGTTCAAGATGACCGCGTGTTGAGAGAGCGTCAAGCCTGCCGAAAATTACTCCATTGAATGAAGATCGGCCTTCGAGCGTGACTGGAATACGTGTCCCTGGTTCAAGAGCATCGAGCGCCGGCTGTAATTCGCGCAGGTCAGTCGCATTGAGTGAAACATGTGCCTCAGCTTTTTCCGATCCCAAGGATCCCGTGGCGTTTACGCGAATGGAACGCGTTGCCAGAGTGAGACCCGCCACGTCCAGGGTGCGGATATCGCCATGGTAGGTGGCTTGCAGCTGTGCGGTAACTGGAACTTCCTTGGCCGAAGGCGCCGCGGGGGGAGCTACATCTAACTTCAATGCAGAGGTTGCGCGTTCCAGAGATCCGGTCCAGGCAGAATTGACGTCACCGGAAATGCTGCCTGCTAATTCGATCTTATCCAACGGCATCTTAGCCGAGGAAATTGCCGCCGCAACCTTGCTGGCCTGAACGCCGGATAAATGAAGCCGCGTAATTCCCCGTTGCGGCAACGTTTTCTTTCCCGAAGTTGAAGCGGAAATCCAATTTGAGATCTGCACGTCGCCCTGCACCGTGCCGCCGAATGCATGCGCGATCAGGCGGGAGAGAACGATCTTGTCTTGTGTTACCGAGTACGGTGAGGACGCGTCAACCAGCGATATGCGCGCCATCGCATCATGCCACTCCATGGCGCGAACATTGAGGTTTCCTTGCGAAGAGTAGCGATTGTTTTGATATGAGCCATTGCCCTTGAATTCGGCCCGGCCGGCACGTAGCTGCGTCCACTTTGCCATGTTGCCGACCTGGGCGAGGTCCAGCGAAGCCTGGTATTGCAGCATGAGTTCCGGATTGTTGTAATTGCGGAGCGTCCCGCTGGCCTCAACTTTCGAGCCGCCTGCCAGCAGGCGGAGAGATTTAATTTCGGTTTTCCCTGAACTCAGGAGAAACCCTACATGCATTTCCGCCTGCATTGGCGGCGCATTTCTGTAGGCAATCGTCAGCGGTGTGAAATCCAGATGACCGTCATAGGCTTTCTGGCTGGGAACATAGTTCATCCCGGCGGAGATATCCTTGCCGTCAAGATCAAACGGGATCTTCTCCTGGTCGAGCATGAGCGTGCCTTGCCGCACCGCAATCTGTTTTATCGCAAGATCGAACAGGTTCTGGGTTGGTTCTTCATTGGAGGTCGCGCCTGCCTGTGGTGAAGGCTGGTTGGTGGTGCCGTCTGGATAAATCAGCAAATGAAGCACAACGCGATCAATGGCCACGTTCTCGAGCGAAATCTTGCGGGTGAAGAATGAAATGATCTTTACATCAACCCCGATGCGATCGGCATGGGCATAAGGGACTTCGCCCGCCGCCTCGCGCCCGTGGATCGTCACATTGCGGGCTTCAAAATGAAGTGTGGATAGATTCCATGTAAACGATTCAACTTCAACCGTGCCGCCCGTCATCTGCCGCAGTTCGGTGATCACTCTTTGCCGGACAGTCTCACGGAAGGAGCCGCTGCTCAGATAAATCAAGAGACCAGTCACAATGACGGTCAGCGCAAGAGACGTAAAGATGACGAACCGCCTGAGCTTGCGCTTCTTCGCCGGGGTAGGGGGCGGCGCAATGTCTACATCGGTTTTGCTGCTCATCGGGTCCCAGCGTTCGTCGCGGTGGCCGGCAACATACGCTCAATGTGGGCCTGGGCTCGCAAAGTCTTCAGCCAGTTGTTCAAAAGCTCGTCAATGCGCTGCTCCGCAAGTATCTGCTCAATCTTGCCTGACACGTCTGAGAGTTGAGGTTCGGAAGCGTTGCGCTTGCGCACCTCAGGTAGAAAACGGTCTTCATAGTACGCGGCAATCGCCTTTTTATCGATGCGCACCAACCCGCGAAAGCGCAGATCGATAAAGCGAAGAATTCGGAATTGCGACGTCAGTTGTTCTTCCACGTCCTGCTGTGTCAGGCCGTAGCCGGCAAGGATGGTTTTCCAGTTTTCATTGGTCGATGCGCCAGGAATGCCTTGCCGCAGTTCTTCGATTTTTGCCTTCAGCTCTTCCGGCGAAGGATCCAGCATGGCTGGATTCACAATCTGCTGGTCAAGCAATGAGCGGTCAATCAGACGCTCGAGGACCGCAGTTTGATCCACGGAGGTCACGCGCTCAATGGGCTTAGCTTGCAACAGAAATTCCACCCGCGTGGCTTGGTCAAGCTCGCTTTCCAGAATCACGTGCTTGTTGACGACCGCCACCATACGATCCACCACCTGGGCCTGCGCGATTCCGGCAAGCAGCAGGACGATTGCGAAATGGAGGCGTGCTCTCATCAGAAGGTCTGTCCAATATTGAAAAAGAAATTGAAATGCTTCAGCACTTGGGAAGACGGGACTGCCGGAGCAGCAGGCGCCGAAATGGGAAATGCCGGCGGGTTCAGGTTATAGCCAACATCAAAACTCACCGGGCCGATCGGGGTGCGATACCGTGCACCCGCGCCTACCGCGTGCGACACATAATTGAAGTTGCAGGTTGCCGCGGCTGGATTCAAACAGAGACTCCGATTAGGTTGAGAGAATTTCAAAATACTGTTGGCCATATCCTGAGCCGTGGAAAAAACGTTTCCCATATCATGGAACACTACCGCACTTAAATTGTTGCCAACATAAGGAAGTGGCAGCGGCGGTGTGCGCAATTCAAGGTTATTCAAAAACAACGCTTCACCGCCCAGCGGGAAGCCACTGGTAAGATCGCGTGGGCCCGCCTGATTAATGCCAAATCCACGGTGCGACGTGCTGCCGCCCGCGAAGAAGCGCTCAGGGAGCGGAGCAAAGTCAGTGGAAGCGAACGGCTCTTCCACACCTATGCGCGTGGACCGGGCAAACACCCAGCGGCGCTTATGAAATTGGTAATAGCTGGAATTTTGTACCACCACCCGGGTGAAGTTCGTCTGCGAGCCGAAGGCTCCGGAAGCCACGCCCAGATCTAACGTGTTGAACGTTCCCTTGAGCGACTCAATCGGATTGTCGCGAGTATCACGCACGTAACTGAAGTCCGGCATGCCGACGCGGACGGCTTGAGAAAACAGCGGCACCAAGTGGGGATCAATGACCAGGTTGCTCGTGCTAACGCGCCGGTAAATGAGGCGATATAGAAAAGTCGTGGCGCGGTTCATCTCTTGCTTAATAGACGCCGATCCTTCCAGCCGCGTTGACGTGAACGTGCTCACGTCGTTCGTTTGCTGGTAGAAGGCCGTAAAATCGAGCGTAAGTTTTTGCGAATCGAAAAGCCGCGGCGCGCCGTAGCCGATCAAGGCCAGTGCCATAACGGGTCTTTAACGTGATTGTGTGGTCACGTCCGCGAAAGTTAAGGCGAGTGACATCGAACGACACGCGGCCGCTCACGCCGGTGTCTCCCTGGGGACTGGTGGTGCCGCCGGGCTGCCCAGTCTGTACCTCAAGTCCAACGCCGTAATTAAACGTATACCGCCGCGCTTCAGAGAGCTGGAAGTTCACCTTCTTGCTGGTGGCGTCGCCTTCAGGGTTCTGCACCGCCACGCCCACTTCATTGAAGATACCCATGTCATATAGGCGTCGCTGGGAATCCAGCATTTGGCTCTGGCTCAGCCGGTCGCCGGCGCCAATCTTGATTTCGCGGTCAACAATAAATGGCCGCGTGTAGTTCAGCCCGGAAATCAAGACCTTGTCGACAAAAACCTGCGCGCCTTCATTGATGGTATAGACCACGTCGATCCTATTGGGATTGTCCGCCTCGGGCTGCGTCGTGTAATCGAATTTCACTTTTGGAAATCCCAGATTGTAATATTGCTCCATAACTACAGACTGGTCTGTAATGACCATGGAATCGGAATATGGCTGGCCCTCTGAAGCTGTGATCAAGCCGCGAATCTGGCCCTCTGGAAGGGCCTCATTTCCTTCAATCTTCAATTTTCCCACGAGCGTCTGCGGGCCTTCCACCACGACCAGATTTACGCGAATGTGGCCTTCCTTGCCATAATTATCCTGCACTTCTGGCGTGACCTTGGCCTGGAGAAAACCATTGTTGCGGTAAAGGTTCTCAATTGATTGCACGTCGCGCGCCAGTATGGATTGGCTGAATAAGCCGTATAGCAGTAAACCGCCGGCCGTCTGCATCAGCATCTGCTCGCGCAGGTCTTCACGTCGGAAATAGTGGTTTCCCTCCATTGCCAGTTCCACCAGCTTGTGCCGCTGGTTCTTTTCGATGTGAAAAATTATGCTGCGCCTTTCCGTGGCCAAATCCTGCTTCTGCTCATACGTGACCCTCACGTCGAAATAGCCCTTGCCCTGAAGGTAGTCGCGTATGTTGCGTGCCCCTTCATTCAGCAGGTCGTCGTCAACCGCATTCTCCTCGAACACCGGAACAAATTTCTTGACCCCACCGCGCAACTTGGCGCCCTCTACTTTAACGTCCACCACCGGACCGCGGTTGATCTCAAAGGTGTAATCCAGCCGATTGGTCTCCGGGTGATAGGTTCGCTGTGTCATGGTAACCTGGGCTTCCAGCCGGTCCTGCTTCTGGTAGAGCTTGCGCAGCCGCTGCAAGGCCCGCGTGCGGCGCCCGGCGGACACCACGTCCCCCGAATGCAGCTTGGCAATGTTTGTGATGTCTTCCGCGCTATAACCCGATGAGCCTCCAACGTTGATCACTCCTACGCGCGCAAGCTTGCCCCGGTCCACTATAAACTCCACCTTGACCTGCTGATTGCGCGAATCCCACTCATAGTATGGCTTGATTGTGGCCTGGTAAAAGCCGTTCTCCTGAAGCGTTCGCTGCATTCCCTCGATCCCGGCGGCAATCTTTTCGTCAGTGTATTGCTCGCCCAGATTGAGTTTGCTGGCGTTGACCAATTGACTGTCAGTTGGGTGGACGGGCGAGCCTTCCGCCAGAATGGACCCAAAGAAGTAGTTTTCGCGGGCGTCGAATGCCAACACAACTTCTCCCGCTGGATTCCGCTGAGCTTCCACCTGGATTTCCGCGAAACGGCCGGTGTTGTAAAGCGCCTGCACGGACTGCCTGACTTTGTATCGATCCAGCGGCTCGCTTACCTTCTGCGGCAGCATTGTCAGCAGGCTCTCAACATCATCGATTCCGGGACCGTTTACCTGAATCATTGCCACTTTAAGCCCCTGCAAGCTGTTGAGTCCGCTAGAAAGTTGCACCGCCGGAGGCGCGGTAGCACGAGACGAAGCGGGCTCCGGGGCTTGAGCGCTCTGCGTGTTGGGTATCGGAGTAGAAGCGCTTTGGGGCGATGGGGTGGCTTCCTGGATGTCTAGAGGCGCAGAAACTTCCTGGCCATGGACATAGGACACGCCCAGACAGAGCACGACCATCAGACACACTGATCGGCAGCGCGGCAGCAATAGAAGCCCCTTAATTGGAGGTCGCTTTGTGTAGTTCGATGGCAGCAGATTGGACCTAAGTTGCACGCAAGCTTTTCAGAGCATTGTAAGCTGCCTGCGAGGAAACGCATAAAACTCCTTAGCCTTCAAACACCTATAATAAATGTGGCATGAAGTTTGAGGATCGATACTCGCGCCAGGTGCTTTTCCCGGGAATCGGGCCGCAAGGGCAGCAGCGCCTGGCCCAAGGCCGGATTGCGATTGTGGGCTGCGGCGCCACAGGCGCCTGCGTCTCCGGGCTATTGGCCCGCGCCGGGGTGGGACATTTAACTATTATCGATCGCGATTATGTTGAGCCGAGCAATCTCCAGCGCCAATCTCTCTTTGATGAAGCCGATGCCGCTGAGTCTCTTCCCAAGGCAGTAGCGGCTGCAAGAAAGATCGCGGCTTTTAACTCCGAGGTTCAAACGACCTCCGTAGTAGCTGATCTGATGCCGGAAAATATTGAGCAATTGCTTGCTAACTCGGATTTGATTCTGGATGCAACCGATAACTTTGAGACCCGCTACCTCATCAACGATTTCGCCGTAAAGCATGGCAGGCCCTGGATTTATGCCGCTGCCGTTGCCTCTTACGCCGTGACCATGAATGTGATTCCGGGGGAAACGGCTTGCCTGACCTGTGTGTTCCCGGCGCCGCCGGAAGGCACCACAGAAACCTGCGATACAGCGGGAATCCTGAACAGCGCAGTCAATTTGATAGGATCCATCGAGGCGACTGAGGCAATTAAGTTTCTCGTCGGGGCAAAAGACAAGCTACGGCGCACATTGCTCTCCTTTGATGTATGGAGCAATGAGCAAGCCGAGATCTCCGCTGCCCGGCCACGCCCAGGCTGCCAGACATGCGAAAAGCGCGAGTTTGTTCATCTGGCAGGTGAACGCAGGCCACAGATCACTTTGTGCGGAAGGAACTCAGTGCAAATCCATGAGCGCAATCGTCCAGTGAATTTTGCCGAGATGTCGGCGCGGCTGGGTGCCCATGGCAGGGTAAAACACAATGCTTTCGTTCTTAAATTCTGGCATGACCCTTACGAGATGACACTCTTCCCCGATGGCCGGGCCATCATCAAAGGGACGAACGATACTTCCGTTGCGCGCAGTCTGTACGCGCGATTTGTGGGTAGCTGAATGTGCGTGCGCTGAAATTGCCAGGCGAGTAAGGTCTCTGGCATCCCCTCTTTACCTTTGCGTAATCCAATGATCAGGTACACGTCAGGGGTGATTTATGCCGCGCGGAATCTTGCTCATTGCCGGGCTTGCAGTTTTTTCAGCTGTCTTTGCACAAGGCCAAACAACAATCCCGTCCACAACAACTGCGCCCGTTAACGGACCGTTTGGTGGTCCGATACTGGTGACCCCTTCCGCAGGCTTTCCAAATCCGGTTCCTACCGCCGGCATCAGCGATGCTGGCCGCGCAGGCATTAGCAATGCGACGAATGGAATCGAAAACACGAATGTTCCTTCCAGCCCTGCAACGCTTGTGACTACGCCGAGCGCTTCCTTGCCCGAGGCAACAAACGAAATGCCTGTGAATAACCCTGGAGTTTCCGAGACACCGGCGAACGACCTTGGTAATTCCAGTTTTGTTGGCGGTCCCACAGAAGAGCCTGGGCCCAGCACCATGGGAGTAGCTGAGGTCTCAAGCCGATACAAAGCAGAAAAGGGCGCGCGGAACGCAAAAGTGCTGAGCAATGAAGATGTGCAGGCAATGTTGGAGCACAAAAGCGGCGTGACCATGGCAAAGAATATGCCTCCGCTCGAACAAAACGGTCAGGCCACGGAAGCCCAGAACGCGCGGTCAACCCAGCAGACGAATGCGCCCACGAATCAGCAGGGCCAAATTGCGAGCGGACAGACCGGGACGCCGCGGCTTGCGCCTGCGGGGCAATCTGCTAATAATTCAGCTAGCGCAGAAAATTCCACTACACCACAGATCAACCAGAACCAGCAATCGAACGATGCGCAAGGCAGCCACCGCCTGCCAGCGACAGCGACGTTCCTGCCCCTCCTTGGTTTATTAGGATTGGTGAGCGGAGGAATCGGGTTCTGGTTCAGGAAGTTCCGGAATTAGGCATTTCAGGATCACCTAGCTAAGCTAAACGGGCCTAATGCGATGGGCATCGACCTAAGATGTTGCGCCTTCAGCAGGCGGTACAACTGACGGAGTTGCTGCTTCGGCCGCCTTCCCGTGGTTGATTACGTCCTTAAGTTCTTTGCTGGGCTTGAAATACGGAATTTTCTTTGCCGGCACTTCCACCCGCGCGCCGGTCTTGGGGTTGCGGCCCACGCGAGGCTTCCGCTGGCGGGTACGAAAACTGCCAAAGCCACGTATCTCGATCTTGTCGCCCGAGCGCAGAGAGCGGACCACGCTGTCAAAAATCGTTTCCACGATAATTTCGCTGTCTTTGCGGGTCAGCTCTGCCAAGCGTGAAACCTCTTCAATCAAATCGGCTTTGGTCATGGCTTTTATTCCACCTGAAATAGGCTTCCGCGTCAAGAACCGTTTTGCTTACAGCGAGATACACACTTTTCGGGGCGATTGTTGTCCCCGACGGGCCCGGAACGTAAAAACTTCCTGAGTTTCAGCTCATTGGGGCTTAGGTCGGAACGATCACGCGCAGCCCTCGCTGGATAAGTCTAATCTCTACCGGCGTTTGCCCCGCAAAATCACCATCAGCGTATATATCCAGCTTGCGCTCGGCTTCGATTGCGATCTGCCTGGCCTGAAAGTATTCCACTTCCTTGAGCCTCAGGTGTTGACCGAAAAAAATGGTCGGCACCCAGCAAAGCAGTTTGAGCTTGTTCATTTTGCTGACCAGACAGATGTCCAGCAATCCATCATCGAGAGTGGCTTGCGGCGTTACTTTCATCCCGCCGCCATAGCTAAGAGCATTGCCCACGGCAATAAAGAACGCCGTCTGCCGGATTTCCCTTCCTTCAGCCGTTATCTTCATTTCTGCTGGCTTGAAAGCGATCAAAGCTTGCAACGCTGCCAGTACATATCCACCTCTGCTTTTCAGCCATGGCGACATACGATTGGCACGCGCATTGGCGTCTGCGTCCATTCCCACACCCGCCACGCAACAAAAGAGTGTTTCATTGCTGCCGCCACGAATCACACCCAGGTCGATCTCTTTGACATTCTTTTGATCGGCGCAGAATTGCTGCCATGCCCTCAATGCGATTTCCACGCTGCGGATTCCCATCGCTTTGGCAAAATCATTGCCGCTGCCCGTAGGGACCACCAGCACAGGGATCTTGTGCTGATGGAGTTGGGCAAGATGTCGGTGGACGGTCCCGTCGCCACCAAAAATCAGCGCAACGGTTAACTTCGAGGAATCCTCGAGATCATCCTGAATTCGTATCTCGACGCCACTGGCTCTGAAGCGATCAACCACTTTGGGCGACACGTCTGGGTGAAGCAGCGCTGCTGCGATCATGCAGGTTTGTGTGGCACAGGCACTCTTGCCTGTGACTCCTGCATCCACACCCATTGATACTCCCCAGGTCTAGACGTAAGACCCGCATTGATTGCGGTTGGCAATAATGTACTCCAGCTTGTCCTGAAACTCTCCAGCACGCATGATTCGGTCAAATGATTCATCCTGCCAGAGTTGACCGCGTCGGTTCAGCAATCTATTGATGTTGCGTGCTGAAACTCCTTTAATCCCTTTCATGATTGCGGCAAGAGAAAAAGGATAACCACATTCGTCTTCCAAGGCTGTAAATAGAAGGTGAACGTGGGTCGGCATAATTACGCAGGCATGCAGTTCAATTCTTCTTCCATTTTCGAAGAGGCAATGATGCAATGCAATGGACCGAGCAGCAGGAGGAAGATAGGGATACTTCCAGACGCGAAAGGTCACAAAGTATGTCGCGTCAAACTCTTCGATGTGCGGCAGGTTTCTTCTGTAGAAGTGCATCTTCGGCCCTCTGGATTCTTCATTTCTTGGGCCCGACTTCTTGTGGCACAGACACTCCTGTCTGTGCCTGCGTCCTTTCTTGTTCCAATCAGGCACAGGCAAGAGTGCCTGTGCCACAGAGTCTCGGTCTCATCAGTATTAGACGAGCTTGATACGTTTGATTTTTCTGCCAACTTTCAACACAAACTCCTCGTCCTTGGAAGCACAGACCCTAAGAGGCTCTTCCCATATGGTGTCATTGATTCTGACGGCTCTTTGTTTTCTCTTGCGCTGGGCATCCGTAGCTGAATCAGCAAAACCTGCTGAGACTACTAGTTTATCCATCCGAATTACTGGCGGTAGCTTTCCATCTTGGATGTCATCGCCTGCCAGGACACTCTCAAGCGGAACCGCCTGGAGATCCACATCCTCCGGCACCTCGTCCTTCTGAAATTGCTTTGCCCAGTTCTCATCCGCAGCCTTGGCCGCCTGCTCCCCATGGAAGTCCTGAACAATCCTGCGTGCCAGTGCTTTCTTCAACTCCATCGGATGTTGCTTGCCTGAAGCCGCATCGGCCTTCATCTGGTCGATTTCAGCCACCTTCACATCCGTCAGCAGCTCGTAGTAGCGCCACATCAGCTCGTCGGAAATGGACATGACTTTGCCGTAGATTTCCTGCGGAGGCTCGCTGATGCCGATGTAGTTCCCATACGATTTCGACATCTTCTGCACGCCGTCCATGCCTTCCAGAATCGGCATGGTCAGTAGGATCTGTGATGGCTGCCCGAAATCTTTCTGCAACGTGCGGCCCATGTGCAGGTTAAACTTCTGGTCGGTGCCGCCAAGCTCCACGTCGGCTTCCAGAGCGACCGAATCATAGCCCTGGCAGATGGAATACAACAGCTCATGGATAGCGATGGGCTTCTCTTCCTGAAAGCGCTTGTGAAACTCCTCACGCTCCAGCATCTGCGACACGGTGAATTTGGCCGCAAGCCGGATAAAGTCCTCAGCCGACATCTTGGAGAACCAGCGCGAGTTGAAATCAACCACCGTCTTCTGCGCATCGAGAATCTTGAAGACCTGTGCTTTATAGGTCTCGGCGTTGCGATCGATATCTGCGCGCGTGAGCGGTGGCCGTGTAACCGAGCGACCAGTGGGATCGCCAATCATCCCGGTGAAATCACCAATGAGAAAGATCACCGTGTGTCCCAGATCCTGAAAATGCTTTAGCTTGCGGATGAGTACGGTGTGTCCTACGTGGAGATCAGGAGCCGTGGGATCAAAACCGGCTTTTACCCGCATCGGCTTGCCGGTCTTCAGGGAGTTCTCAAGGCGCTCGCGCAGCTCGCGCTCATGGATGATTTCCGCCGCGCCCTTCTTGATGTAAGCCAGTTGTTCTTCTACAGGAGGAAAGTTTGCCATTTTTTGTGAAATCCCGAGCGTAGCGAGGGAACCCTATAGCTGAATTTGGTAATTGGGTAAATTGGTAATCTAGTAAATTTGAAAGCACACTTGGCTAGTGCCGAATCCCACGTGTTTTAATTTTCTAATTTACCAAATTAGTCAATTATCAAATTATAGCGACCCCTCGCTGCGCTCGGGATTTCAAAAACTACCTGCCACTCGATCCAAACCCACCAGCCTTGCGGCTCGACTCATTCAGATCATCCACCACTTCGACCTCGCCGGTCAGCACCGGGTACGGAATCAGGTTAGCAATCTTATCTCCAGCACGGATGGTCGCTGGCAGGTCGCTCAAGTTTTCCATCAGGACTTTGATTTCGCCACGATAGCCCGAATCAATCACGCCGCCAGTCAGGACCAGTCGCCGCGCCGCCATGGATGATTTATCGCGCAATAGCGCACCCATGGGTTCGCCCGCGGGCGATGTGCACTCGATGGCGATGCCAGTAGAGACAATGGCGTGGCCGCGACCTTCCAGCGTGATGGTTTCGGCAGAATAGATGTCATAGCCCAGGTCTTCACCCGGATGAGCAACAGTGGGTACCTTAGCTGCCTCGCTCAATACCTTGACTCTCAGCATCTACCGACCCTCCGAACGCGAAAGCTTGCGCAGCACTCGGCGGTCGACTATTTCGACTTCGCCAGACAGGATCAATCCAATGGCCTCTGAATACGCTTTGTGCTCCTGCTCCAGAATTCTGGCCGAGAGCGAATTCACGTCGTCCCCATCCAGAATAGGCACAGTCTTCTGCAAAATGATCGGGCCATTATCCAGATGCTCGTCCACAAAATGCACAGTGCAGCCCGTGATCTTCACGCCGTATTCAAGCGCTTGTTTCTGCGCGTCCATGCCCGGAAATGCAGGCAGCAACGACGGATGAATGTTGACGATGCGATTGGGAAAAGCTTGTATGAAGTGAGGCGAGAGCAGGCGCATATAACCGGCCAGGCAGATCAAGTCCACCTGCGCATGATGCAGCGCCGCTATCACGTCAGCATCATGCTCTTCGCGCACGCGGCCCCTGGAAGCGATCAACACGGCGTTCAACCCTCGCCGCTTTGCCGACTCCAGACCAGGAGCGTCCGCGCGGTTGGAAATTACAATCGCGATTTCAGCCTGGAGCCTTCCGGCCTTGATGGAATCCGCAATGGCTTCAAAATTCGAGCCGCGGCCGGAAAGCAGGATCCCCAGTTTTTTCAGGGTAGCCATGTTATGCGTAGTGGACTTTGCGATCGCCCTTGACGATCCGCCCGATGAGATAGGCCTTCTCGCCCATTTTCTCGATCATTGACTGCACACGCTTGAATTTCTTTGCCGGCACAATCAGCACCATGCCAATACCCATATTAAACGTCCGCATCATGTCGTCCTGCGGCACGTTGCCAATGTGCTGCATGTGAGTAAAAACCGGCAGGATAGGCCAGGTGCCCATTTCCACTACTGCTCCGGTGCCTTTGGGCAGCACGCGCGGCAGATTGTCAGTAATTCCGCCGCCGGTAATGTGCGCCATGGCGTGCACCAGCTCAGCCGCAATCAATTTTTTCAAAACTGGCCAGTAACTTTTGTGCGTGTGCATGAGCTCGGCGCCGGCTTTGGCCTTCATTTCATTTACGTAGGTATCGGGCGTGTATTTGGCGACATCGAAAAATAACTTGCGGGCCAGGGAGTATCCGTTGGTATGGAGGCCGTTGGAAGGAAGTCCCACCAGCACATCTCCGACTTCAACGCTTTCGCCGGTAATAATTTTGTTTTTTTCCACCACGCCGACGATGAATCCGGCCAGATCGTACTCGCCTTTGGGATAGAAGCCCGGCATCTCTGCCGTTTCGCCGCCGATCAGCGCACAGCCGTTGTGCCGGCATGCATCGGCCATGCCTTCAATAATCTTTTCCGCAATCTCCGGATCAAGCGAGCCGGTGGCCAGGTAATCCATAAAAAACAGAGGCGTCGCTCCCTGCACGGCAATGTCATTCACGCAGTGGTTTACCAGGTCCCCGCCCACGGTGTGATGCAGGTTCATCATGAAAGCGACTTTGAGCTTGGTGCCGACGCCATCCACGCTGGAAACCAGCACGGGATCGCGAAACTTTTGCTTGTCAATGGCAAACATGCCGCCGAAGCCGCCAATTTCGCTTACGACCCCCGGGGTGAACGTACGATGGGCAAGATATTTAATGCGCTGCTTGGCGCGGTCGGCGCGGTCAATATCAACGCCGCTATCGGCATAGGTGATGGAAGTCTTTTTCAATGCGAAAGTCCGTCTGTATTTATGTAGTGCGGTACCAGGGGCGATGGAGTGCTTTATTGTAGCACCGCTTTTTCTGAAACCAGAATCCGGCGCAGTGGGTGAGGGAGTCCTATCTTCCAACAATATGCCCGAAGGCAAAACGCTCGTTTCCGTCCGAACCCGGGACTCCTTGTGGCCGATAGGGATCCCTCAGCTTCGCTTCGGGACTGCAGAAACAGCAAGCTCTTTCCCCACCGAATCCAGCACGCCATTGATGAACTGGACGGACTCCGGGGCGGAAAACTTGCGCGCGATCTCCAGCGCTTCATTGATCACCACCGGGCGGGGCGTGTGATACGGCCCCAGAAACTCCGCCACGCCCGTGCGCAGGACGTTGCGGTCCACGGCGGCCATGCGCTCCATGCGCCAGTGCTGGGCGTGCTTCTGGATCAGGTCATCGATTTCCTGCTGTCGGTCAACGGCAATCTGGAAGATATCGTCGGCAAAGTTGCGCGTCTCTTCGTCCACTTCTCCGCGCTCCGACCAGAAAGTCTTCTTCACGTGCTCCGGCTCTTGCTTCCCCATGTCCCATTGAAAGAGCATCTGCAAACATAGTTCACGAGATTTACGTCGGGTTCCCATTTAACGGCCTTTGCTCTTCTTCTTTTTGGACATGGCTTTTGTCTTCGCACGGTTTTGTGTCTTCCGCTGCAGGTTCACCATTTCAATGGCGGAGGTAGCCGCTTCAAAGCCTTTGTTGCCGGCCTTCAGCCCTGCGCGATCCAGGGCTTGCTCAAGGTTCTCACAGGTCAGCACGCCGTAAGTATGCGGCACGCCGGTTTCCTGTGCGGACTGTCCGATGCCGCGTGTAACCTCGGTGGATATGTGTTCATAGTGCGTGGTCTCGCCGCGAATGAGGCAGCCAAGCGTAACGATGGCGTCGTATTTTCCGCTCTCAGCCAGCGTGCGCGCCTGCGACGGAATTTCAAATGCGCCGGGCACTCGGACCACTGTAATGTCTTCTTTGCTGCAGCCGCTGCGCCGCAACGCGTCGAGCGCGCCTTGCAGCAGGCGCTCGGTGATGAATGAGTTCCAGCGGCTCACTATTATGCCAAAGCGCATGCCGCGAGCATTGAGATCGCCTTCAATCGCGTCTTCGGCAGGGCGATTTTTCTGCCAGAAAAGAATTTTCGATCCTTTAGCGGGTTCCGCCACCAGAAACCGAGAATCCCACGCGGTTGCCTGGATTTTTTCCGCGCCTTTGACGTTTTCTTTTGCCAGCACGCCGCTTATCGAATCCAGGTCAGTGACTTCAATCCATATGTCGGCGTGGAGCGTTTCAAGGCCTTCAACAAACTCAATCTGGCCCAGTGGCACCTTGAACGGCGCGCCCTGGCCGCGTGCGGTCTTCCACGGAGTTCCGCGCTCGAATCCCATGGCGTCAAAGAGCTTGCTGAGCGCCTTGAACTCTTTGCTGCCGGCGACGTGACGGATTGTGGTAATGCCCTTAATCATTCAACCAATCATTCTATCGGCCCGGGACCTAAAGGATCTTCCGGGGGTATGTATTCCTTTAGCAGCTCTTTTGCCAGTTCAACATCCTGTTGCGCGACCTGCAGCCGCACGCCGCCAATAATTTCGCTGGTCAGAGGATGTACGCGGTGCATGTGCTCATCGCACAGGAAACAGTCTACCCCACAGGAGTCCAGCAGGCCCTTGGCGATGTCGGCTTCATGCAGGTTATAGAAAATGGCGGCGGTGGCAAGCTTGTCCGGTTCCCAGTCTGGATACATGGTTACTTGCCCTGGAAATTCGCGGCGCGCTTTTCCAGAAAGGCCGTGGTGCCTTCCTTCTTGTCTTCCGTCGCGCAGCACATGCCAAAGAGAGTCGCTTCAAGAAAGAGGCCTTCAGGCAAAGTCATGTTCATGCCCTGGTTGACGGCTTCCATGCAGTACTGGATCGCCAGCGGAGCCATGCCGACGATCTTTTGCGCGATTTCTTCCGCGCGCGGAATGAGGCGGTCAGCAGGAACAACTTCATTCACCAAGCCGATGCGGTGAGCTTCCTGCGCGGTAATCATTTCTCCGGTGAGAAGAATCTGCATGGCCAGGCCCGTACCGACCAGCCGAGGCAACCGTTGTGTGCCGCCATAACCAGGAATGAGGCCGAGCTTGACTTCAGGCTGACCCAGCTTTGCGTTCTCGCTTGCGATTCGCATGGTGCAGGCCATGGCAATCTCGCATCCGCCGCCCAGAGCAAAGCCATTGATGCAGGCAATTACCGGCTTGCCGAGGTTTTCAATCAGGTCGAGCGTGGCCTGCCCCTTATGCGTGTATGCCTTGGCCTCAACCGGATCGTTCTTCGCCAGTTCATTGATATCCGCGCCCGCGACGAAGGCCTTTTCTCCGCTACCGGTGAGCATGACGACGCGAATCTGCTTGTCGTCTTTCAGATCGCTAAACACCTGCCACAGCTCCTGCATGGTGGCCATGTTGAGCGCGTTCAGCACCTTGGGGCGGTCAATAGTGACGTAAGCGATCTGACTTTTCTTTTCGAGTTTTAGGTTTTCGAGGTCCATGGCAAGGTCAAAGCCAGCCTTTCGATTTCAAATATTCTCTCAATCTAGTCTGTGTTGGCTCTGGGGCCTCGTTTATGTAGTTGCGAGCGTTCGCTTTACAAATCGACGGTAAACTGTGCAGATATCGGAATGCATTTTCAAGTGAAAATGGCACCCTCTCCCACTTTTTCTCAAAATTGCTCTTTAGGTTTGTCCAGATAACTGCGTCACAATCGGAATCGTTTAGCCAGTCACGAATGTTAGCGTACTCGCAATCCCCTGAATTTTGTTTGGTACACTTGCCGATGTTGGCACAGTCTGTACCTTCCCGAATCATCAAATCGCAGATCGCGTCTTCGATCGCGCTTCGTCGACTCTTGACGTATTGCGTTTTGACGTCCGATCCGTGCTTCGGATCAATTACTAACGTCAGGCGGCCGTCGGCAGAAATCCGAGAGAACTCAATTTTCAAAACTGGGCCATTAGGTTCCCATTGCCCCTCGATTAGCATATCTCCGGGCCTGCCTATGAGAGAGCCCCAGCCAAGAATGGCTATCCTCATTGTTTCTTACCTCAACGCAACGAAAAAGATCTCAGCCGTCCCGCCAAAGCGGGACTCTGCAATTTGGGAATTCTCTCCCGGCACTTGCCCTTCAGCGCGCAAGCGCGCCTCGGGCCGTACCGGGCTATTTTCATCCGTCCCTTCGGGACTGAGTTAACGCGAACCGTGAAGTTGTAATCACGCCTCAGCTTCAAAAAGTGACCGTAGCGATCCCTCGCTGCGCTCGGGGATTAGAAACAAGGAACGGGGTTCGCAGGGTCCGCGTAATCGTAGAACCCTTTGCCTGACTTTCTGCCATACCAGCCGGCCATCACCAGGCGCTTCAGCAGAGGCGGCGAGGCAAAGCGACGCTCGCGAAACTCGTCAAACATCACATGTGTGATGTAGTACGTGGTATCGAGTCCAACAAAATCGAGCAACGTGAACGGGCCCATGGGATAGCCGCAGCCCAGTTTCATGGCGTTGTCGATATCTGGAATCGAGCCCACGCCTTCTTCATAGGCACGGATCGCGTCCAGCATGTAAGGGACAAGCAGACGGTTCACGATGAAACCCGTCTTGTCGCTCGTCCGCACAGGCACTTTGCCCAGGCTCTTACCGAATTCATAGGCTATCTCAAATGCGGCGTTGTCCGTGGCGATGGTGCGCACCACCTCCACCAGCTTCATCAGCGGGACGGGATTGAAGAAGTGCAGGCCCACAAAACGTTCTGCGCGCCTGGTGGCGGCGGCAACCTCCGTGATGGAAATAGAAGAAGTGTTGCTGGCGAAGATCGCATCTTTCTTCACGATCGCATCCAGCTCGGCAAACGTCCTCTTCTTTACATCAACGTTCTCGATGATGGCTTCAATGATGATGTCGCAATCGGCAAGGTCCTTCTGGCTCGTGGTGCCCTTGATGCGCGCGCGGGATTCTTTGGCCTTCTCGGGGGTGATGCCGGTCTTCTCCGGCTTCTCCGCAAACTTGGCCAATGACTTTTCGATCCCGGCGAAACCTTTATCGAGGAACTTCTGTTCCTGCTCCAGCACGGTCACGTCATAACCGGCAACGGCGCTGACCTGAGCGATGCCTGAACCCATGAGCCCGCAGCCGAGTACTCCAACTTTTTTAATCGTCATATGATTCCTTTTTGAGTGCAGACTATTTACTGAACTGCAAAGCCTTTTTTCTGAAATCCCGAATCCGCCGGGGTTGCGGGTGAGGGAACCCTATGGCCACCACAATCTGAAGGACCAAGCCATGTGGGCGAGAAACTCATTCGCAACGATAGCGATCTCTCACCTGCAAAACCCGCAGGTTCGAGATTTCAAGAAAGCGACTCCACGATCATGGCAATTCCCTGGCCGCCGCCGATGCATGCCGTGGCTAGTCCGTACTGAGCTTTGCGACGCCGAAGTTCGTGCAGCAGAGTGATGACCAACCGCGTGCCGGTCGCGCCCAGCGGATGCCCCAGCGCAATCGCTCCGCCATTGACGTTTACTTTATTGCGATCGAGACCAAGCTCTTTTTCGACGGCAAGATACTGCCCGGCAAAAGCTTCGTTCACTTCAACCAGATCGATGTCATCCAGCGTGAGCCCGGCTTTCTTGAGCGCCGCGCGCGACGCAGGAACCGGGCCACTGCCCATGATCTTGGGATCGACGCCGGCAATTCCCCAGCTAACGATGCGTCCCATGGGTTTCAAACCGCGCTTTTCAGCTTGAGCAAGCGTCATCATTACTACGGCTGCGCCGCCATCGACGATGCCGCTGGCATTGCCCGCCGTGACTGTTCCGTTCTTGCCGAAAGCGGGCTTCAACTTGGCCAGGACCTCCATCGTTGTCTCAGGACGGAGATGATCGTCTTTCTCAAACATCTCGCCCGTGGGCTCGCCTTTTCGATTCTTGAGCGCCACCGGGACAATCTCTTCAGCCAATCGGCAGGCTTTCTGCGCCGCGCCCGCTTTCTGTTGCGATTGGAGAGAAAACTCGTCCATGTGCTGGCGCGTAATGCCCTGCTGCTCGGCGTAAAGCTCGGCGGTATTCGCCATGTAAAGTCCGCAGTAAGTGTCCAGCAGGGCCACCATGAGCGAATCTTCCAGTTTGCCTTCACCCAGGCCAAGTCCCCAGCGCGCGCCGCGGACAACATGAGGCGCCTGCGACATGGATTCCATCCCGCCGGCCAGCACCGTACTCGCTTCGCCCAGTTGGATCATCTGCGCGGCGTTCACCAGCGACTGCATTCCTGATCCGCAGAGGCGGTTCACTGTGAGCGCCGGTGTCTCTATAGGCAATCCGGCCTTGAGCGCCACGTGCCGCGCGCCATAGAGCGAGTCCCCGGAGGTTTGCTGCGCATTGCCGAAAACAGCATGGTCAAACTCTTTGGGATCAACGCCGGAGCGTTTGATTGCTGCCTGGCTGGCGACGGCAGCCAGGTCCATGGCGGTAAAGTCGCGCAATTTGCCGCAATAACGGCCCATCGGCGTGCGCGCGCCGCTTACGATTGCAATGTCTGTAGCTTGTGCCATATGAGAAACCTACTGTATGAAGAGTTTGATCGAGCAGGGCAAACTAGTTAGTCTAACATTTTGTTACCTGCCGGCGCTCCAGGGGGCAGTTCCAGGGGAACGGTCAATCTGCGGACCAAAGTCAGCAACCGTTTCAGAAAATCAGCTGTTGGCTGGCGTCATCAAGCAGTAACCCTTGCGGCGGGGGTGGCCCACCTTTCGTGCTTGCTTTTCTCGCCTTCACGATACTCATCGTTGACCCAAGCCTAAAGCCGGGAATAGCATCTGGAATAACAACGGGCCTGGGAGGCTAAACGTGCGTATCCGCTCGGTGTGCTTCATCCTACTGCTATTTTCTTCTTGTTTTGGCTTTGCTCAGCTTCAGGTAACGGTCTTTACTGGTGTGTCACTGGGTTGCGCTAAGACCGTGATCGCCTCCAATTCCACCATTGATGTGGGCTCCTTGCAGGTCGGCACTAATGCTGGCGTGGGCTTCTGCCTGGTGAATACCGGAGCCTCCGCAATAACGGTGACCGCAATAACGGTGACAGGCCCCGATTTCAGCCTGAGCGCAGGCACTGTGCTGCCGCTTGTTCTTCAGCCTGGTGCGGGATCACCCGTTGTGGCAGGATTTAATTTTGCGCCCACTTCGGCTGGGACCAAAACGGCGCAAATGGGCCTGGTGGATGATGCGTCCGGCAGTCCGCAGACGTTTACCCTGAGTGGCGCCGGCTTTACCGACTTTGGCCTGAACATGCTTGTGCCCGGCACCGAAACGCAGACCGTCACGGCAGGACAGACAGCCGACTATCAATTGACTCTTTCAGGCGCGACCATTCCACCAGGCCCAACGGCTTTCAATGGCCTTGTCAGTCTCAGTTGCAGTAACCTGCCACAGGGAGCAAGCTGTACGTTTGCGTCCGCTTCAGAGGTTTTGCAACCCGGTAATGAGTCTGTGACCCTTAACCTTGCCGTTAGCACAACTGCGCGAACGGCAGCTTCTTTGCACAACCCTGCAATGAAGGTCTGGTATTCCCTGGCGGCAGTGTTTGCTCTTGCCCTGGGCGCATCCCGCAGACGCTTGAATAGGGTTGGACTCTTCGCCTGCTTCATCGTCCTGGGACTTGTCACCTCTTGCGGTGGGAGCAGCAAGGCACCTTCAGGTCCCACTCCAGCCGGCACATTCCCATTTACAGTCAACGCCACTTCAAGTGGCGTAACCCACAGCAAGAATATGGTGCTGGCAGTGAACTAAGGATTGGTCGATGGGACTTCGTTGTACTTCCGCTGGATACTTCTCCTCGTCCTCAAGCCAGTTAACTGCCTCTCCGCATTTCTCCGTGCTCCCAATGCCCTCTGTGGTTGATAATAGGGTCAAATGGACGAGCGCGATTTTTTCGACGAAAAAGAATCCAAGAAAGCACACACGCTTACGTGTCCGCACTGCCGCCAGGCCGGCGAGTACGAACTGGCATGGCTGGTACGGACCAAGAAGAAGCAGCTCTCCGGCCGAGCCGACGAGCGTGACCGGGCCAAGTTTGCCAAAGCGCAGTCTTACATGGTCCGTCGCGACGATATGGTGATGTGCAAGAACATCCGCTGCCGCAAGCGCTTTGAAGTTGCCGGAGTGCAATCCGTCGCGTTCCTGAATTAGCAGCCCGGCATTTCAAGCTGAGGGTCTCTTGAAATAAGTCGTCGTCGCACGAAATTGAAGACCCTTGCTGAAGAGACCGGACGTCAAAAAGAGCGACGGCTTTAAAGTTTGCACTCCGGCGTCCAGCGCGCCAGCCGTGACGCTTATCTAAAGGACCAAGAAATCTTTGGTACAACTTGAATTTCAAAAATGCTGGGCCACAATTTACCCGTCACAAACAATCGCTTATGAATTGAATCGTAGGCGATCCCGTTCAGCACCGCGCCATCCTGGCGGCGGTAAACAGAACTAAGCAGGTCCGTGAGATCAATCCATCCCACCACTTTGCCGCTTTGCGGAGAGATGCGCGCAATCCGGTCAGTCTGCCAGACGTTGGCAAAGAGTTCGCCTTCCACAAACTCCAGCTCGTTCAATTGATCAACGGGAGCAGCGCCGTCGCGCACCGTGAAGCGCCGTTTTTCTTTGAGCGTTGTGGCGTCAAGCACGCGGATCTCGGCTGTGCCATCGCTCATAAAAAGCTCATCACCCCTTGAAGTCAGTCCCCAGCCTTCACCGGAATACGAAAACTGCCGCTGCAGTTTGAAGTCGCTCAGGTTATAGACAAAGCCAATGTGCGACTGCCACGTAAGCTGAATCACTTTGTTTCTGACAATGGCAATGCCCTCGCCAAAGTATTCAGTGGAGAGGTCCACATGCCGCACCACTTCGCCGGTTTCCAGGCGGACCTTCCGTAGTGACGATCGTCCGTTCAGTCCCGTGCCTTCATAGAAGAAGCCGTCATGGTAAACCAGCCCCTGGGTAAAGGCAGAAGGATCGTGCGGATATGTGCGAACAATCTTGAACGTGTATTCGGGCGGGCGGCGCATTCCAGCCGCGTGGGACGGCTGGCCGCTGATAAATTGCGCTGGCATGGCGAACAGTAAAGCTACGGTAAACGATTTGCGAATCCACGGTCTGCCGATAAAAGATCTGCGAATCAAAGCCTTGCGAATCAGAGTCCACCAAAAATAGTGGCGAGCTTGGTAATTTTCAGCAGATCGCGCACCCGCGGCTTCTGGTTTACCATTTCCAGTTCGCAGTGCGCCTTGCCGGCAGCCAGATAAACGCTCACCAGCGCGCCCAGGCCGGAACTATCGATGTATTCAACTTCTGCAAGATCAAGCACCAGATGCTTGCTAACGGGAATAACTCCACGGATTGTGTTCTGGAAATAATCGGCAGTCGCCGACGTGATTTTACCGGTTCCGCGGACGGTGGTTGCGTCCTGATTTGTTTCTATGGTGAATTCCAGCTCTGGGCTGGGGACTGCGCTTGCTGACATCGGGGCCTCTCGTTCTTAATCTGGTTCTCTATCTGGCGCTACCTTGGTTTGCGCGAATCTCGAAAAGATATACCGGCTCACGGAAAAGTCAAGTGCCAGTTCGTGCTACCAGCGATTTCGCCAATAGCCGGTCCTCTGTCTCAGCGTTGCCGGCCAGTTTTGCGGTGCTAAATATCAGCCCCCGGGAGATCAACGAATGAAGAGTTTCGTTCTGTGTTTGGCAGTTGTTCTTTCGCCCTTGTCGGCGTTGTCTCAAAGCTACGACGTTGTGATTCAAGGCGGCCGCGTCATTGATCCTGAAACAGGTCTTGACGCTGTTCGCAATGTCGGCATCATGCAGGGCAAGATCAAGAAAATCTCTGCTGAGACTCTTGAAGGCAAGCGCGTGATTTCCGCCAAGGGTCTGATCGTTGCACCGGGATTCATTGATCTGCATCAGCACGCCGTGGACCTTGAAACCCAGCGGTTAAAGGCGCTTGATGGCGTGACGACCGCGCTTGAGATGGAAATCGGGAAGCCGGATGTCACGGCATTCTTGCAATCTAGAGACGGCCATTCTTTCATCAACTATGGGACCACGGCTAGCCACCCGGCCGCACGTTCACTGGTCTTTGGCACGCCACTGCCAGCAGACGGTCTGCTGCCGAAGTCTGGAGCCGCCACTGACAAGCCAGCTTCACAAGAACAGATCGAAAGCATGAAAGTCCGCTTGCGGCATGAACTGGACGCGGGCGCATTGGGCGTTGGCATGGGCATCCAATACACGCCCGGAACCACCCGCTGGGAAGTGATCCCCAGATCGTAAGCGACAGGGCGACATATCAACCTCCCATGGACACCAGCGTAGGCATTGAGTACCTTCTGGTGGGTGGTGTGATGCTGGTGGAGAAAGGAAAATTGATGGAAGGAGTCTTTCCTGGAAAGGCGATCCTCGGGCCAATGAAGCGGCGGTGAATGGCAGACCGCTAGAAGTTTTCTGTCAGAAACCGACCGCGGCCTTTCTGGCTGTGGGTTCGCAAATTACGCGAGTCCCCGCAGTTGCTCCGTCTACTGGCTTTCACTCGCATTCTCTGCGATTCCTTCTGACTCAAGGCCACCTTCCTTATATTAAGGGTGACATATTCTCTCTGGTCAAGCTGTGCCAAGGAACGTCTTTAGTCCCTCTTTAGTCCCTCTCCCGGTTGCGCGCACTCGTTTCGCGCTGATACCTTATTCTTTAGTCCTTTCATCCCTTCCCAAGGAAAAACGGAACAAAAGTGCCCAAAATTCAGCGTGCAATCCTTAGCGTTACTGATAAAACCGGGCTGGTGGAGTTTGCCCAGAAACTGGCCGCACTCAAGGTAAAACTGGTCTCCACCGGAGGCACGGCCAAGCTGCTGCGCGAAGCGGGCGTCACCGTGAAAGACATTTCCGACCTCACCGGGTTTCCTGAGATGATGGACGGCCGCGTAAAAACCCTTCATCCCAAAGTTCACGGCGGAATCCTGCATATACGCGGCAATGCCAGTCACGTTGCCTCGGCCCAAGAGCACGGCATACTGCCGATCGACATGGTCGTGGTCAATCTGTACGCGTTCGAGAAAACCGCTTCCAAACCCGGCGTTCACTTTGATGAGGTAATCGAGAACATCGACATTGGCGGGCCATCGATGGTGCGGTCGGCCGCCAAGAATTTTCGCGATGTGGCGATTGTGACCTCGCCCTCTGATTACGCAGCCATCGCACAGGAAATGGCCAGCTCCGGCGGAGAGCTTGGGCTGGCGACGCGCTGGCGTCTGGCGCAAAAAGCCTTTGCCACCACAGCGGCTTATGACAGCGCGATTGCCGCCACCCTGGCCAGCACTTCCCTGAGCGAAAATGCGAAAGACTTTCAGCTTCCGGCGACCGCCGCAGGCGATGACTTCCCTGCCGTTCTGCGCTTTGGACTGAACAAAGCCATGGACCTGCGTTACGGAGAGAACCCGCACCAGCGCGCCGCCATGTATTCCGATGGCTCTGGCGCTGGCGTCGCCAACGGCAAACAGCTTCAGGGCAAAGAACTTTCATTCAACAACATTGTGGATCTGCAAGCCGCGTGGGACCTGGCGCAAGAGTTCGAAGAAACGGCATGCGCCATCATCAAGCACACAAATCCTTCAGGCTGCTCCACAGGAAAGACATTGGTTGAAGCTTACCTGCGCGCCAAGGAAACCGATCCGGTTTCAGCCTTTGGCGGCGTCATCGGCGTGAACCGTGTAATTGATGGGGCAGCCGCGGAAGAAATGGCCAAGCTTTTTGTTGAGGCCATTGCCGCGCCGGGCTATTCACCTGAAGCGAAGGAAAAGTTCGCCGCCAAGAAGAATTTGCGTCTCGTCGAAGTAAAACCAAGTGCGCAAAAATTTGCCATGAAGCAGGTTTCCGGCGGCATGCTGGTGCAGGATGCGGACGTTCGTCCCTTGACCCAGGCCGACCTGAAGGTCGCGACCACGCGCCAGCCCACTCCAGAAGAAATGCGCGCGCTGCTGTTCGCCTGGAAAGTCTGCAAACATGTGAAGTCGAATGCCATTGTTTACGCTCGGGAAGGCCAGACTGTGGGCGTGGGCGCGGGGCAGATGTCGCGTGTGGATTCATGCAAGATTGGCGCCATGAAAGCGATCTTACCTTTGCAGGGCACGGTGGCCGCTTCAGACGCTTTTTTTCCGTTTCCGGACGGCGTGGAAGAGATTGCCAAAGCCGGGGCCACAGCCATTATTCAGCCCGGTGGCTCGATGCGCGACCAGGAGGTCATTGACGCGGCGAACCGCCTGGGACTGGCAATGGTGCTCACAGGTGTCCGCCACTTCCGTCACTAGTCAAGATTTGTAATCTGGTGCCGAAAGGGCAGGACTAAGGTCTAGAATTAGAGAAGGTGAATAGGCGCTACCGGAAAGGGTGCCTGTGCATCCAATTAAGAAGGTGTTTTCGGTTCGCTCTATGACTGTCATAAAAACTCGCATTTTTCTCCCCGGGCTGCTTTTGCTTACAACCACCAGCATGTTTGCTCAGCAGAACGCGCCAAAGTCTCAGCCACCTGCTAAAGCTGCGCCAGCAAAGAAAGATGCCGCTCCCGCACAGCAAGCACCTGGCGCCAAGGCCACGCCCGATCAGCCCAAAGCGGACAAGAAACCTGACCAGGCCGCCGCTTATTATCATTTCTCACTGGCGCACATGTATGAAGAAATGATGGCGATGTATGGACGCTCGGAATTCGCCACCAAAGCCATTGAAGAGTACCGGCTGGCCATTGAAAACGATCCTTCCTCAGAATATTTGAATGCGTCGCTGGCGGAACTGTACGCCAAGACCGGACGCATCCGTGACGCCGTGCTGGAAGCGCAAGACATCATCAAGCGCGACCCGAACAACCTGGAAGCACACAAACTGCTGGGCCGAATCTACCTGCGCTCGCTCGGCGATCTGCAGCCGGGAACGCAGTCGAGTGAAGTGCTCAACCTGGCCATCGAGCAATATCAAGCCATCACCAAGATTGAACCCAAAAACGCTGACAATCACCTGCTGCTGGGACGGCTGTATTTTTTGAACAAAGATGCTGCCAAAGCGGAAACCGAATTCAAGTCCGCGCTCAATCTCGATCCGAATTCTGAAGAAGCCATTACCAACCTGGCCTTCCTCTACAACGATGAAGGCGCAACCAATAAAGCCGCTGATTTATTAAAGACCGTGCCGGAAGGCCAGCGCTCCGCCAAGATTTACTCCGCTCTGGGAACTACCTACGAGCAGCAGAAGGATTACAAGAACGCCATTGCCTCATTCCGGCAGGCGCTGGCCATGGACAAGGAAAACCTGGACGCGATGCGCGGCCTGGCCCAGAACCTTGCCAATGACAACCAGATTGATGCCGCGCTCGACGAATATCGCACAATCCAGGATGCCGATCCGCAGGATGCCACCGCCGCGCTGCGAGTGGCTGAGATTTATCGTCGCCAGGGCAAGTTTGATCTGGCCATGGAGAACCTGAAGAAAGCCGCTGCGCTGGTGCAGGACTCGCTGGAAATTCCTTATAACGAAGCGTTGATCCTGGAAGCCCAGGGCAAATATGAAGACGCTGCCACGGTTCTTCAAAAGCTCGTCGCTCATCCGCTGCCGCCGAATGCGCGCGCCGGAGACAAGAGCAATCGTGCGCTGTTTCTGGAACGGCTTGGCAACGTCTATCGCGAAGCCGGCCGGCCATTGCTATCGCTCGAAACATTCCGCAAAATCATCGATCTGGGCGGCGATGAAGCGGCGCGTGGCTATCAGGACGTGATCGATTCCTATCGCGACCAGAAGCAGTGGAGCGACGCCACCAAGACTGCACAGGAAGCGGTAAAAAAACTTCCAAATGACAAAGGCCTGAAATTGACACTGGCGCAGCAGATGGCCGATAACGGCAAAGCCGATGAGAGCGTGCAACTGGCCAAATCCGTGCTCAAGGGCGGGCCTGATGACCGCGACTCTTACATCATGCTCTCGCAGATTTACATGCGGCTAAAGCGCTGGAAAGAATCGGAAGAAGCGATAACGCAGGCGGAGAAGCTGGCAACGCGCCCGGAAGAAAAGGAATATATCCGCTTCCTGCAAGGCTCTATTTACGAGCGGCAGAAAAAGTATGACCAGGCGGAGCAGGCTTTCCGCCAGGTGCTGCAACAGAATCCCAGCAACAGTATGGCGCTGAATTACCTTGGTTACATGCTGGCGGACCGCAACAGCCATCTTGAAGAAGCGCTCACGCTGATCAAGAAGGCTTTAGATCTCGATCCGCAAAACAGCGCTTACCTTGATTCACTCGGCTGGGCCTATTTCCGCCTTGGCAACTATGACCAGGCAGAAGAGAACCTGCGCCGCGCCGCCGATAAAACTCCAAATGATCCCACCGTGCAGGACCATCTGGGCGAACTCTATGCGCGCACCAACCGCTTCAAGCTGGCTGCTGCTCACTGGGAACGCGCGCTGGATGAATGGAATAAATCAGTGCCAGCAGACGTTGACCAGCAAGACGTTGCCCGCGTTACCAAAAAGCTGGAAAGCACAAAAGTGAAACTGGCCCAGCAGACCCAGAAGTAAAAAAGCTTTTCGCACACCACATTCATCCCCTGCGCTGTTTCGACTTTCGAAATAGTTCAGGGGTTGATTGTTGTCTAGGACCCAAGATTCGTTACAGGAAGCTTTCAGGCGGTTTTCCGGTGTTCTCTTTGCCGTAGCGTCACTTCACCCTCTACCATGCGCAGGGTGTAATTCTTGGCGCAATTGGCGCACAACCAGAAGTTCTCAATTCTCTTGTGTTTTGCCTGCTGATTTTTTGTATGGAAACCAAAAAATCTGCCGCCATCAAGTCGCATCAGCGTTTTGGCGCACTGCGGATTGGCACACTTAGAGATCATGAGTCAGTGGCGGCTGCTTACTGCTTTAGACGCTAATTGATGGTCCTGTGTCGCCTCCAATCGCAAGCTCCAGCTATCAGCTAACTGTGCTGATGACGCTCGGTTTTTGCGGCAATTCATCCGCTCACAGGCAACTCATTTCTTCCCTGTCGAAAGCTCACAATTGCCGAGGAAAAATTACGAGTCTCTGCTGTCCAGAGCTCGCTTACTTGTTTGCTTTCAATCGCCGCTCTGGCAATCCACTTGCCTTATTCCCATATGGAAACTGAACAGGATTCATTCCTTATGGAGAAAATTATTTTGCCGCCACAAGAATCAAGCAAAAAGTCCGGACGGGTTCCGTTTCTCAGTGGAGAAATGGTCCCGGTTTCCGGCATCTGGCGGCCAGACCACACACGCTGTCCCAACTCTGGAGATATCTGGCTGCGCAAACAAACTCCCTTTCCGCCGTGTCCCGGCTGCAGTTCCTCCGCTGGGTTCGCACTCATAGAGGAGGTGCAGCACATCTCAGAAGATCCTGACTTCCAGTAGCCCCAGGTCGGGATTCATCCGCCCAGTGTGGCTTTGCTTTCGCCTCCGGCTATAATTCCTCAGACCGCCAGGAGGCGAAATGAAACGGGGTATCGCGTTCGCACTTGCCAGCTCATTGTTGTTCTCTCTTTCCACACCTTGCTTTGCCGATTTTCAATACACAGAAACCACCAAGATCACCGGAGGCGCGGCCGCCGGAGCCATGAAGTTCGCCGGCGTCTTCAGTAAGGACGCGCGTCAGATGACGCAAGGCACCACTTCCACCATCAGCTTCAAGGGCAACAAGATGAGGCGTGAGGACAGCCTGGGTCAGATTGAAATCATTGACCTCGATGGCCGCAGCATCACCAACATTGACACCAAAAAGAAGACCTACTCCACCATGACCTTTGACGAGATGAAGGCCCGCATGGAAGAAGCCCGCAAGAAGGCGGCAGCGGAGCAGGCCAAGCGCAATAAAGAGCAGCCCAGCCAGGTAAAAATCGTTCCCAAAGTCACCATCACGCCCGGTACCGGCTCCAAAAAAATACTCGACTACAACGCCAAAGAAACCAAGATGCGCGTGGACATGGAGATGATCTCCGACGATCCCAAAGCCAAGGGCCAGACCGCGAACATGTGGGTTGATTCTGATTCTTACGTCGCGCCGGTCAAGGGCTATGACGAAGTAAAGCGCTTCTATCAGCGCATGGCCAAGGAACTGGATTGGGTTCCCGGGACCGTGCTGGGCGGCAATGCCCAGATCGCTCCCGCAATGGTCGAATATCGCAAGAGCGCCACGGCGCTGAAC
>DAHUXR010000329.1 GCA_027307045.1 Acidobacteriaceae bacterium | reverse complement strand
ATGTGCGCGGCGCGGACGTCTTTGTCGTGCAGCCTTGCACAAACCCCGCCGATTTTCATCTGATGGAACTGCTGATGATGATGGACGCGTTCAAGCGCGCCTCGGCCTGGCGAATCACCGCGGTCGTGCCGTACTACTGTTACGCGCGCCAGGACCGCAAGGACAAGCCGCGCGTGCCGATTTCCGCGAAGCTGGTCGCCGATCTGATGGAGACTGCCGGCGCGAACCGCGCGTTGACGCTCGATTTGCACGCGCCGCAAATCCAGGGCTACTTCAACGTGCCGGTGGACCACCTGTATGCAATGCCCGTGCTGGTCGAGTACTTCGATAAGAAAAAAATCGGGAACCTCACCGTCGTTTCGCCGGATGCGGGAGGCGTCGAGCGTGCTCGCGCCTTCGCCAAGAAACTCCAATCGCCGCTGGCGATCGTGGATAAGCGCCGCGTGGATATTGACGTCAGCGAAGTGATGCACCTGATCGGAGACGTGCGCGGACGCGCGACGCTGATTATCGACGACATCATCGATA
>DAHUXR010000328.1 GCA_027307045.1 Acidobacteriaceae bacterium | reverse complement strand
GTCAGTGTCTATCCGATGTGCCGCTTGGCGCATTTCTGTCCGGTGGAATAGATTCTTCCACCGTTGTCGCGCTGATGCAGGCGCAAGCAAGCCAGCCGGTTCGCACCTTCACCATCGGCTTTCGCGAGGACGCGTTCGATGAAGCGGCTGAGGCCCGCAAGGTTGCCGCCCATCTCGGCACGGCGCATACCGAGCTCTATGTCGATCCGGAAACGGCGCGGAATGTCATTCCGAAGCTGCCGACGATGTATGACGAGCCCTTTGCCGATTCATCGCAGATTCCGACACACCTGGTGTCAGCGCTTGCGCGGCAACATGTGACGGTTGCGCTGTCAGGCGATGCCGGAGATGAACTGTTCGGCGGCTATAACCGCCACGTCTGGGGCAACAGCCTGAACGCGCGGTTTGGCGCGATGCCAGCAGCGCTGCGGCAGATCGTGGGGATGGTGCTGCGCGCGGTGTCGCCGGAGCCTGCCGGCACGATCGCGCGGCTGGTCGAGCCGCTGTTGCCGGCGCGGCTGAAGGTGC
>DAHUXR010000327.1 GCA_027307045.1 Acidobacteriaceae bacterium | reverse complement strand
GTGCCCGCTGCAGAACCAGGCCATGACGGCGGGGGCGGGCGAGACCAGGTTCGACGGTCACAAGCGCACGTTCGCCAAGCCGATCGCGCTCTCCTCGCAGGTGCTGCTCGACCGCGAGCGCTGCATCTCCTGCACCAGGTGCACGAGGACTTCCGAGGAGATCGCCGGCGATCCGTTCATCGAGTTCATCGGGCGCGGTCCCAGCCAGTTCATCGGCACCGCCGAGGGCAAGCCGTTCGACTCCTACTTCTCCGGCAACACCGTGCAGGTGTGCCCGGTCGGCGCGCTGACCTCGACGACGTACCGGTTCGAGGCGCGGCCGTGGGAGATCCAGGACGTGCCCACCGTCTGCGGACTCTGCCCGGTGGGCTGCAACGTCCAGGCGACGACCCGCGAGGGGAAGGTGAAGCGGATCCTCTCCAGGAACCATCCGGAGGTCGACCAGGGCTGGCTCTGCGACAAGGGCCGCTTCGCGTTCGGGCACCTGTACGCAACCGACCGCCTGCGTGACCCGATCCTGCGCATCAGG
>DAHUXR010000326.1 GCA_027307045.1 Acidobacteriaceae bacterium | reverse complement strand
TTTTTATTGGTGCGCCCGGCAGGGCGCACTCACTCGGAGGTGAAAGTCCTCTACTCACCCGACAAGGGGAAGAGTTAGCCGAACGGCAAGGGTGTCCTGGGCGACTGGGAATCTGAAGGAAGCCGTAGGCAAAGCGCTGGCCCGACGAACAGGAAGCGGATAAGAGGCAGCGTGTCCGGGTAAGACGGCCAAAAGAGTCAAAGCCCAGTACTTGTACGGAAGGACACGAAGTAGATCCGACGGGCATAAGCGTGAAAGTGAGTGTGTCATACCCGGGGAGATCTGCATCATCGCCACGAGCAACGAGCATCGCGAGGTGCTTAATAGGGTGGTGCAGAAGTCAGCAGAGGCCATAGTAGTTCAGCGCGAGAGCGGGACGAAGGGCCGAACATAGAAAGGCCGAAAGTAGGACAACAGACCTCGATGCGACCCAAAGAAGCAGAAGCGCGCGCAAGCGTGGCCCGAACAGAGGAAGGCGAGCGGAACTTGCCTGGGGCTGGAGCGGGTGCGGAGGGTGGCACGGCGGCTG
>DAHUXR010000325.1 GCA_027307045.1 Acidobacteriaceae bacterium | reverse complement strand
CGTCGACGATCCGCCCGTCGGCGAGGAACACGATCCGGTCGGCGTAGGCGGCCGCAATCGGGTCGTGGGTGACCATCACGATGGTCTGGCCCATCTCATTCACCGCGCGCCGCATGAAGGTCAGCACCTCCGCGCCGGCCCGCGAGTCCAGGTTGCCGGTGGGCTCGTCGGCGAAGATGATCTCGGGTCGGCTGGCCAGCGCGCGGGCCACCGCGACCCGCTGCTGCTGGCCGCCGGAGAGCTGGTTGGGCTCGTGGTCCTCGCGGTCGGCCAGGCCGACGGTGGCCAGCGCCGCGCGGGCGCGGGCGCGGCGGATCGCCGGCTTGATCCCGGCGTACGCCAGCGGCAGCTCCACGTTCGTCAGGGCACTCATCCGGGGGATGAGGTTGAACGACTGGAAGACGAAGCCGATCCGATTGCTGCGGATGTCGGCCAGTTCCGGCTCGGCCAGTCGCGCGACGTCGCGACCCTCGAAGAAGTAGCTGCCACTGGTCGGACGATCGAGGCAGCCAATGATGTTCATCATGGTC
>DAHUXR010000324.1 GCA_027307045.1 Acidobacteriaceae bacterium | reverse complement strand
ATCAATGCTCCGGCCGTGACGATCATCCGCAAACGGTTGTATCCGAGGGATTTGAGTGCGTCTGCTACGGGTGAGGCGGTGGTCAGCCGCTGGTAGTTGGCAATGCCGGTCAGCACCAGGGACACCGATCCATAAAGAATGGTGCAGACCACCAGAGTGGCGATAATGGCAAAGGGGAGGTCACGCTGCGGCTTGCGGCACTCTTCCGCCGCGGTCGATACGGAATCGAAGCCGATATACGTGAAGAAGACGATGGAGGCGCCGGTGAGAATGCCGGAGAAGCCGTGCGGCGCAAAGGGATGCCAGTTGGCCCGATTCACAGCGCCGGCGGCTCCCAGGCAGAAGATGACGATGGCGGCGATTTTGATGATCACCATTCCGTTATTGGCGCCGGCACTTTCCCGCACGCCGCGCACCAGCACCCAGGTGACGAGCAGGGTGATGACCAGGGCGGGGACGTTAAACCATCCAGCCGGATCGCCCGGCGCGGGAAAAGGAGGAAACGCCAGTTGCGCGGGCAGGCGGAATCC
>DAHUXR010000323.1 GCA_027307045.1 Acidobacteriaceae bacterium | reverse complement strand
TACGTTATCTGGAACCATCGTAGCGCGGTGCAGAAACTGCTTCTTTGCGCCGGTAGTGGTGCGATGGCACACGAACTGCGGAACAGGCAGCTGCCGAGAAGGAGGATCATTGAGTCGCTATTCGTTGCCGTGACGAATCCCGCGCCCGATTGCAATCGTTGACAACTACAGAGAATGTAGGTTCGCCCAATATGCTAAATTCAAACAGACAGTCACCCGCAGGAGAGATGGCCGAGTGGCTGAAGGCGCACGCTTGGAAAGCGTGTATACGTGAAAGCGTATCCAGGGTTCGAATCCCTGTCTCTCCGCCATTCCCCGGCTCACCTGATTTCTCAGTCGCTCCCGGTAGTTACATATCGAGATTCGGTCCATCCCGGCCAAATTGCACTCCGCCGCGTAGCTACTGAAACCTTCCCGGCTTGCTCAGCCAGCCATCCACGTAGTCGTAGGCGCGCTTCGAAGCGTCGCCGTATTCGGGCTTGCAGGCTGTAAGTCCGTGATTGGCGCCTTCCACTCCCACCAGGTCCTTA
>DAHUXR010000322.1 GCA_027307045.1 Acidobacteriaceae bacterium | reverse complement strand
AAGGCAATCGCGGATGGTGGGTCGCCTTTGCCGTGGTCGTCGCGTGCGCCATTCTTAATATCGCCGGCGTGAAGGTCGTCTCCCTGACCTCGCTCTGGCTGTTCCTCGCGCTATCGGCGCCGTTCGCCGCCATCGTGATCCTCGCTCCCTTCAAGCTCGGGGCCCTGGCCAACGCCGTCACGAAACCGACCACGTCCACTGTAGATATTCTTGGAGGCCTTCTCATCTGCATGTGGAACTACATGGGATGGGACAACGCCTCGACCATCGCGACCGAAGTCGAGCGCCCGCAGCGCACTTACCCGCGCGCCATGCTGGTCGCCGTGTGCATCGTCGCGGTCAGCTACGTGCTGCCCTTCGCCGCCATGTGGATGACCGGCTTGAAACCCACGGCTTGGGAAACCGGCTCGTGGGCCGACATCGCTGGACTCTTAGGCGGACCGCTGCTCCGCATCGGCGTCGTGCTCGGCGGCCTGATGAGCGCCTTTGGCATGTTCAACGCGCTGGTCATGAGCTACTCGCGCCTGCCGC
>DAHUXR010000321.1 GCA_027307045.1 Acidobacteriaceae bacterium | reverse complement strand
GTGCAGATCGGGACGCGAGAACTGCAGGGCCGGAGCAAGTCCGAAAAGCACGCTGGTGGCAGCCGAGATCGCCAGGGTGAAGAGCAGCACCACGCCGCCGAGGCCGATTTCCTGGTAGCGCGGCAGCGTGAAGTGGCTGGCTTCCGGAATGCTCACGGCGAGCGCGTGGATGGCCCACCAGGAGAGCAGCACTCCCAGAACACCGGCGGCGCACGAAAGCAGCAGGCTCTCCGCCAGCAACTGGCGGACCAGGCGCCAGCGCGCGGCGCCCAGGGCCAGGCGCAGCGCCATCTCTTTCTGCCGTCCGCTGGCGCGCGCCAGCAGCAGGTTGGCGACATTGGCACAGGCGATCAACAGCAGGAACGTGACGGCCCCGAACAACACCAGCAGGGCGGTACGCGTCTTTCCCACCACCGCTTCGGTGAGCGGCACCACGCTGGCGCCGCGGTCTTCGTTGGTGCGCGGATTGGCCAACTCGATGCGGTGCGCAATCACCGCCATTTCACTGGATGCCTGTTGCAGCGCGATTCCGTCTTT
>DAHUXR010000320.1 GCA_027307045.1 Acidobacteriaceae bacterium | reverse complement strand
GACGGCTGAAAGGGTTGGTTAAATAATACTTGGCCAGTCCAAAGTAAGCTGGGTGATCAGTCTGACGGGGAAACCCGCCAGACAACCAGACCCGAAAAAACCGGCTTACCCTGCGAGGGGTAGCTGGGGTTTGGAACTGCGAAAGCGGTGATCGCATCTGGGGCTGCGATGGTGCACGTGTCCACGCTACCGACTCCCTCGCAGGAGTTGGCGGCTAGAGCGTAACCAAAATCGCAGCCCTTTATCTTTGTACCTGACTTCCCTCCGCCGGTTCTCTTTGGTGCGATATGCTTTGGAGGGGACCCCGATGAAGCAGCAACTGGAAGATGTAGTTCGGGAGATGCGTCGTCGCGGTATTCCCTACGAGCAAGCTGTCGATGAATTCAAGAAAGCTTTCCTCTGCACCGTTCTTCGCGCCAACAATGGTAACCAGTCAAAATCCGCTAACCAACTTGGTGTGCATCGCAACACACTGACTCGCACAGTTATAGCAATGCATATTGATCTCAGGGCGATGCGACCATCTGCCAGACGCCGGCCA
>DAHUXR010000031.1 GCA_027307045.1 Acidobacteriaceae bacterium | reverse complement strand
CTTCATTGCCGCAAAGGTGGTCCTTATCGCCGATGGCGCGCGTTTCAACCGTAACGACATTGCCGGCCTGCAGGCGCGCGCGGGTGCTGTGCTCGCCTTGCGCTACTTCCATGTCGATAGGCGCATCTACCACACGAACCACATGACGCAGAAGTTCGCCGCCCATCTCCTGGGCGAAATTGATCAGTGCCGCGCGCTGTTGCGGAGTGGCCTGCCGGTCAACCAGCAGCACGGACTTGGCAGGGTACGGCTTGCCGTAAGGATCGCCCAGCGTGGCTTGCGCCTTGATGGCGCCGACAATGGTCAGGCCATCGAGCGAGACACCATCCCACTTGCCTTCGCCAATGTGCCAGGCGACGATTGCTTCCTGTCCGGCGGTATTCATTTCGCCATTGGCAAAACACTGGCCAACGTAAACGTCGGCGCTGCGGGTTTCAAGGTACTGGCCCTTGATCTGTGGAGTCGGGGTGCTTGGCGGCGCGGGCGGCTGAGCGCAAAACGCGGTAATCGAAAAAGACAGAGCAAGAATGAGCGTAGATGCAAGGTTGCGATACATAAGAAAACTCCAACTTTATCTATTGTAAGACGCGGGTACGGGGTCGAAGTAGAGATTTTCGTAACATCCCCTTAAATCCCGTATACCGAAGAAGCACCTTTCTTCAAAAAAAATGTCCTAAAGAAACGCTTATTTGCTTCCCCAAACCACTTACATATTGTAGATTAGCCGCACCCCCCAAAAATTCATTTAGAGTCGCGGACAAACGCGTAGAAAATAATTCCCTAGTTATGTCCGGTCGATATTGAAAGAGCTGAACAATGCTTCGAAAACTCGCTGCATCTGCGCTGTCTATCGTCTTGAGTACCGCCATACTTACGGCACAAGAAACTGCTCCCGTTTCGCAAGATAACCCTAAGACTTCCCAACCAGAGAGTGTGTCACAGAAAACGCCTGCGGCCACCTCAGTTTCGACGCCAGCACTCGCTGGGTTCGGAATTGAAGATGGAACTCCAGTCAAGCTGCGCTTAACTCGAAACTTGTCGTCGGCGACAGACAAAAAGGGAGATACAGTTGACTTTGAGGTTCTGGAGGATGTGAGTGTGCAAGGGGTAATTGTGGCGCCCCGAGGAGGGGTCGCATGGGCAACGATTACCGACGCCCAACCCAAACGGCGCATGGGGCGCGGCGGCAAGCTCGACGTCAATATCGATACCCTTCGACTAAAAGATGGAGAAAAAATAGCTTTACGAGCAGTGAAAGATAACAAAGGTGGTGGGCACGTCGGCGCGATGACGGGCGCTATGGTGGCAACGGGGATAGTCTTTTTCCCGGCCGCGCCACTGTTCCTCTTTATGCATGGCAAGGATATTGACATTCCCAAGGGAACCGAAATCACAGCTTATGTGGCCGGCAACATCCCTCTGGAGAAATCCAAGTTCGATTCAACTGCACAGCCAGGAACAAGCTCTCAAGGTTCAGTCCTGCCATCGTCACAAACGGCGATATCTATCACATCAATACCGCCGGGGGCAGATCTGGAAGTGGATGGCAAATTTGTTGGTAACACGCCATCATCGTTGAGCTTGGCGTCTGGAGAGCATGCAATCAAAGTTACAAAAAAAGGTTACAAGACCTGGGAGCGCAACTTAACCGCTTCGGGAGGCAGCGTTAATTTAAATGCTGAGCTAGAACAACAAGAATAGACGTCCACAATTCCGATAACTAGCGGGGTGGGGCGTGAGATCAGAGACTCGTAGAGGCTTGGTCCTGCGCCCTTTTTCACGCGATCTCACTTGCTGGCCCCGCAGTGGCAGCCGCGTTCGCCGGAACAGCAGTTGCCCGGCTCGGCAAGTTTGCCGTCAGGCCCGATGCAGGTTTGCGTCATGGCGCACCAGAAAAGGCCGTCGCCGGAGCGGGGGACGGTAGGGTCAGGAGTGGACCAGATGTATTGGCTCTTCCAGTGCAGCGCGGAGCACAGCCCGGCGCGTTCAGTATTGAATCTCTCTGGTACGTTGCTCATGCTGCACCTCCTGCGGCCTGCGATCCCGCCGCGGCCAGAATGGCCCGCTTTACAGCAACCCGGGCCAGATGGATTTTGTGGGCGTTGTGGCCAAGGCTCTTGGCTTTTGCGACCGCCGCTTGCGCGGCCAGGTCTGCCGTGGCCTTCGTGACGGCTTTGCCTTGCAGCGCTTGCGCTGCTTCCACTGAAACCCAGGGAATGGGCGCGACATGCCCCATCACAATGCGAGCGTTCTGCACTGTGCTGGCGTTCATGGTCAACGCGACAGCAGCAGTGGCATAAGGCCAGTCAAAGGCTTCTTTCTGGCGGACTTCATAGTGCGCGGCGCGAACTCCCGGAGCGGGCGGCACGATGACGTGCGAAATGAATTCGTCAGGCTTGAGATCATGTTCGCGTTCCTGCTCTGTTTTAGGGATGACAAAGAATTTCTCCACTGGAACTTCTCTCGCTCCGCGCGGGCCGACGATCCGAACCTTCGCGTTGTAGGCAATCAGGACTGGCGCGACGGTTGAGGGACTCACGAAAAGCGCTGGCCCGTCATTGCCGAGAATGGCATGGTAGCGATTGTCGCCCTGGAGCACGAGCGACTTGCCGTCTTTCTGCGCGAGCAAACCGTGGCCTGCGCGGAAATACCAGCAACGGGGACGCTGGCAAAGATTCCCGCCGATGGTGGCCACGTTGCGGATCTGCGGGCTGGCAGCGTCACCGGCCGCGGCGGCCAGCATGGGGAAATTATGCTGCGCCGTGGAAGCCTCGCTGATTCTATCCAGCGTGGCCAGTGCGCCCAGATGCAGCGCTCCACGGTCAGTGCTGATGGTATGCAGCCCTTCCACGGTCTTGATGTTCACCAGCCGCCTGGGCGTGGTGATTTCATCTTTCATCAGGGAAAGCAGGTCACTGCCGCCGGCCAGAATTTCCACCTCGCCCCAGCTCTTGCCGAGCAGAGCGGTTACCTGGTCCGCGGTGGTGGGAGAGGCGTAATCAAACGGTCGCATTGTTGCCTCCTTGCGGGTTAAGCGCGTTCACTACGCGATCAGGAGTGATGGGAAGGAACGGTACTCGCACGCCGATGGCATTGGCTACAGCATTGCCAATCGCAGCCATGGGTCCTACGGTGGGCGGCTCACCCAATCCGATAGGCCCGCGCTCGTCATAGCCCTTGCCGGTCATCATATGCACTACCAACTCCCCGACGTCGCCGATGCCTGCGAGGCGGTAGAAATCCATATTGGGATTGAGCATGGCGCCAAGGTTGTTGTCCATGATTTTTTCTTCGTAGAGCGTAGTGGCGATGCCCATGATCATGGCGCCGTAAACCTGGCTTTCAGCCGTTTTGAGGCTGATGACGAGGCCGCAATCCTGCGCGCAGACCATTTTGTTCATTTTCACAATGCCGGTTTCGGTGTCCACAGAGACATCGGCCATTACAGCGCCGCCAACGCCGCTGGAGATCAGGTCGCCCGGGCCGGGATTCTTGCCCAAGGCCTGAATTGGTTGTGTGCCCAACCGCGCGCAGGCGTCTTTCCAACTTAGGCTGCGCGAAGGCGCTGACTTTACGCGAATGCTTCCGCCAACGGCCTCCAGATCTTCCGGTTTAGCGTTGAGCGCCGAAGCGACTTTGGCGAAGAGCTGTTCACGGGCGTCAATGGCCGCGCGCCGCGTGGAAGAACTTACGCCGCCAATCGTGGTACTGCCGCCCGATCCGCCTGACTTGGGATATTGGTTGTCGCCAATCTTCAACTCCATCTGGTTCAGTTGCAGCCCCAGCGTGTCACCGGCGACGATGAGGATCGCTGTGCGCGTTCCCACGCCGAGATCCTGTGTACCCATTTGGATTTCTACAGAGCCAGTGGGATAAATGGTGAGAGCGCAGTTGCTTTCATGTCCGCGTCCGCCCCATGTGTGGATTGCCAGCCCAAGGCCGCGCTTGGTAGTGCCGGAGCCTTGTCCGCGCGGATGCCAGTTCTGTTTCCAGCCGATGAGGTCGGCGGCAATCATCAACTCGTCGCGGTAGGTTTCGGCGCGATGGAAAGTGTCTTCCGGCGGCGCGGTGAGCGCGATGTTTTTCAGCATGAGTTGCAGGGGATCCATGCCGATTTTGGCGGCGCAGTCTTCAATGGCCGACATGGTAATGAGGCAGCCTTGCGGATGATTGGGCGCACGCCACGCGCGCGCCGGACCGATATTGGTTGCCACGGCCGTGTGCTGCTTGCGCTGGTTAGGAATGTTTACAACGTATGGCATGGGTGGAGCGCCACCGCCGCCCGGACCGCCAGTGCCCCATGATTCGGATTGCCATGCCGTGAGCGTGCCATCTTTTTTTGCGCCGACTTTTACTTTGGCAAAAGCCGAGGGGCGGCAGCCTGCAACTTCCAACTCGGCGTCGCGTTCCAGCATTACGCGTACCGGCTTGCCGCCGGCCTTTTTTGAAACCTGCGCGGTGTATGCGCCCCAGCGATCGATTCCAAACTTGCTGCCAAAGCCTCCGCCGATGTGGTCCTGGTGCACATGGACGTTGCTTTCCGGAATTTTCAGAGCCTGCGCAAACTGGCCTGCAAGGCCGGAAACGTTTTGCGTGGAGATGTGAGAGAAGAGATGGTCGTTGTCAGGCCACTCGGCGATGGAGCCGTGGCTTTCAAGGCAGCAATGCGTGATCACGGGACAGCCATACACGCCTTCAGAAACCACGTCGGCTTCTTTGAAGCCAGCGTCGGGATCGCCTTTGACCTGCTCCGTCTCCTTCTTATAAGGCGAATCGTTGGGCTGCGGCTCTTTGACTGGAGCAGCCTGCAGCGCTTTGATTACCTCATCACTGACCTCATTGTCTTTCAGCCGTTTGGCCAGTTCGGGCGATACCTTGAAAGCCAGACCGCGTTTTTGCACTGTAGCAAGAAGCTGGTCGTCCGGCATGTCGTCATTAATCATCTGTCCAACGTCACGTTGGGTCAGCGGGCCGGTGCTCTCAGCAACGTTTTGCGGTTGCGTAAAATCATCAACGAAGAACGGAAGCGGCTGATACTCCACTTTGATGGCGCGTGCGGCATCGGCTGCGGTGGGTTCGTCAACGGCGGCTACGACCACAACGTCATCGCCGGCCCAGTGAATTTCACTGCCTTTATCCTGGATGATGTAAACACCTTTTACTCCGGGCATTTTTTCGGCGGCGGAGGCATCCACGCTCACGACTTTGGCATGGGCATGCGGCGAGCGAACTACCTTGCCGTAAAGCATGCCGGGACGGTGCACGTCATAGGTGTACTTGGCGCGGCCCGAAACTTTATCCGGCCCATCGACGCGGGAGATGCGCTTGCCAATGAGCGTGCGCTGGCCGGCGGCGGGCCATCCATATTTAGTATTGTCGTCTGCCATGGATCAGGCTCCTTTCGTCTTCGCGGCCTGCAAAACGGCCGCGCGCATTCCGGCATAAGTTCCGCAACGGCAGAAGTTTCCGCCCAGGCCGTGCTTGATCTGCTCCGGCGTGGGGTTGGGATGCTGGTCAAGAAATGCCTTGGTGGCGACAACGAAGCCCGGCGTGCAAAAGCCGCATTGCTGCGCGTCATTGTCGATGAATGCCTGCTGGATGGGATGGAGATGGCCCGGCTCGCCCAGGCCTTCCACGGTGGTGATCTGCGCGGCTTGCGCGTCGATGGCCAGCACCGAGCAGGCGTACACGGCTTTGTTGTCCATCAGTATGGTGCAAGCGCCGCAGGTGCCGCGATCGCAGACGCGCTTGGCGCCGGTAAGCTCAAACTGGTCGCGCAGGGCGTCCAGCAAGGTGACGCGCGGCTCAAGCTGCGCATTGAGCTTTTTGCCATTCACGTTGAGCGATACCGGAACCTTGCCCGGCCCCTGAACGTGCGCAGTGTCATCAAGCGCGAGCGCGCTTACGTGGCTCACCAGCGGAACGGCAGCGGAGACGCCCGAGATTTTCAAAAAATCGCGCCGGGAGACTCCAGAACTGGAAGATGACGGTTTGGATTTTTTAGGCTCGTCGTTTTTATCTTGCTTTGCAGGCTTCTCAGGCAGATCGTCCACAGGATGCCTCCATGACTTTGCGGATCAGAATGACAGCAAGTTGCGAAAACGAAATTGTAACTCTCAGGGGTGATGCGTGTCTTGTAAGGCAATTGCCAAAATTGCCATGACTGCCAAAATTGCCAAGATTGAAAACCAAAACCTTTGAAACACGGAGGAACGGAGGCAGCGGAGAAGATCGGACATCGGGGAAAAACGGGAACGGAAATTCAGCCGCAGATTCCGCAGATGAACGCAGATCGGAAACATTTAACGAGGTGCGGTTAGCTAGAATTCTCGTAACGAATGCGCCGGACGGGCAGATATTGACTTCAGGATCCAAACTTGTCATTGACTTACGGCGAACAGAGTGCTTCAGTGGATGGATGCCAGCAACTCTTGATTCTGAAGGTGCGCATCTACTGGAATATCTCGTGCGAATTGCGCCGAGTGTTGATCCTTCCAACCTATCTACTTTCCCGACGTACTCGAGTGTTCACACCGCACTTGGGCTGCAAATGGCCGGGCGCACCTATGGTGACAGTCTTGATCGGCAGGGCATGAGCTCGCTAGCCATATGGGCCAATGATGCTGGTTATCCAGCCATAACAGGATTCATCGTTGACGGAGAAAAGAAGCGGCCTGCCGACGGATATTTCAAATTTTACGATAAAGATCCTGATGCGGACGGGGCGTGGTGGCTTTCCGAAGTAGCGAAGGCGAAGGTATTTCCTTGGCCGCAGCGGGATGTGGCGACGAATGCCGTACCTAATAGAGACAAACAACTGCAGGAACCGAGTAGATTCCCAAGGCCCTTGCAGGATGCACGCACGGTTGGGGATCTTGCTTCACCAAACAGCAGGTTCTTCCTGAAATCTGAATGGGGCCCAATATCCAAAATCTGGCCGGCACTGAGCTTTTCGAAGCGTTCTGTCGGAGACTATTTGTATAAGGAATATGACCCCTCCCGCGATTTCATCGTTTATGCCGGTACGAGTGATCCTACACGAACGGAAAATCCCCTACATCGCCAACATCTCCTCTCGATATTGATAGCCGAACCCGGAGAGCCTGTACCGACAGAGAAACTCGTGCCCTGGGACAGTTGGCAGGATGCCCTTAGGAAGCATGACAAGGCGTGGCCTTATTCGTTCGGGGTGCGTGCCGGCTGGGCCTTGACAGAACTACCGCGGGCCAGAGATGTTGTTCCGGCTGCCTACCGTTCACTGGGCATCCGCCGCAATTGGGGTGGGGTATCAGAGATCCTCGGAACTGAGCGGGATTCATTGCTTCCCCTTCTCGTGGCATGGGTGGAACTTCCTAACCGAGAAGTGGTTCTAGCTACCTCCGCTGCACGGGATCGCATTAGAGAGATTCGCGAAAACTCGTCTCTCAGCTCTGCCCTGGCGAGAATGCAGACATTAATCCAAGGAAGACTCGGACCAGGTCGATCCGTCTGGCAGCAAACACCACCGCGCAGCTTACCTGCTGGCACAAACCTCACGTTCCTCCTGCAAGACAAGCTGGAAGAGCAAAAAAATCTCTGTGCTCTTTGTGGAAAGCTGATGCGATTGGACACTGAGAAAAAGCTATTGCAGTGTTCGCCTGATCGAATCGTCAGTACAAACCCCTCTTATGGTGCTGACAACCTCCAGATTACTCACTTGGCCTGTAATCTTGCGAAGAACGACGGGTCTACCGAAGACTTCGAAGAGTGGCTGGAACTGATAAGTGGGGATACCATCGATCCCGAGTGATCTCACTCCCTTACTTACGATGACGGTAAAAGGCTATAGAACGACAGTGTTGTTCCGTTTTGGGAATGTTAAGAAGAAATGAAAACCATCAGCACTGGCTGAGACGGGAGAGTGAGGCGAGCTATACTTACTTCCTTTCGATAAGAATCCATGACCTCACGTTACAAGCTTTTCTGTGTCCTCACTATCATCGGCTTTTCTGCCGTAGCGCAACAGGCAAAGGCTGACGTCTGTCCGCGCGATGAAAAAGATTTCGTTACCGTTCAGCAGCGCGCCGCTGCCAATGATCCCGCGGCGCAGATGGCGTTGGCTAGCTGCTACGACCTGGGAATGCATGTAAGGCCGGATGGAAAAGAGTCGATCCGCTGGATCACTAAGGCGGCGAACCAGAACTATGCGCCGGCTGAGTATGAACTGGGCAGGATTTACCTTTATGGTCGCGGCATCAACATTGATTATGCGCAGGCGCTGGTGTGGGAGAGCAAAGCGGCGGAGCAGGGCGATCCGCGCGCGCAGCGTGATTTGGCATTCATGTATGAGCGCGGGTTTGGCGTGGCTGCCGATCCCGCGAAAGCAGCCGAGTGGAACCAGAAAGCCGCAGCGCAGGGAAACGCGGAGGCGCAGCTTCATCTGGCCAGGGCGCTCGACGAGGGCGCGGGCGTGAACAAAGATGCCGAAGGGGCGCGCAAGTGGTATGGCAAAGCGGCGCGGCAGGAGCAACCTGCGGCGCAGTTGGAGCTGGCGAGACAATCTGCAGGCCAGGGCAATTGTCCCGTGGCGGCTCATTGGTATGAAGAGGCGGCTGGACACGGCGAGGCGCAGGCAATGTACGAACTCGGCAGACTTTACTTAGGTAAATGCGGCCCAGATAAAGAGAAGGCATTCACATGGTTCACGATTGGGGCGCGGTTCGGATCAAGTGAGAGCCAAGCAGAGGCAGAGCAACTAGGACGGAAGCTCACTCTGGCACAGAAAAAGCATGCTGAACAGACGGCGGCAAAATGGATTAAAGAGCATCCCGGGAGCGACAAAGATGAGGACGAAGAAGAGAAGCGCTAGTTCATTTTTAAGTTTGTAAATCCGTGTCATCCGTTCATCCGTGGCGAGATTAGTTTTTGTGCAAAGCCGGATGTATCTCCCATACCTCAGCGGCTGAAGCCGCGATGTGGTTAGCTTTTACCGCAGACCTGAAGGTCTGCTCCACCCTGTGAAGCGATACAAAGTGCTCCACTCCATAGATAGTCGAATTCAATTGCTCCGCCCCGTGATCGAAGACAATGCTCCAGTCCATTGATTGAATAGGAGAGAGAAGCAAAAAAAGGAGGAGCAATATAGCTCCTCCCGTTAGCGCTGCTTCTTCGTTTAAAACAGCTAAGATCAAAACCAAGTCAGCTCAGAACCAGCCCCGGCCATTGGGATTCAAAGCGGTTTCAGCGAAGGCGCGTGTTGCCGCCGCGCTGTGAGTGGCCGCATTTTCATGGAACGGCACCACCACATAGTGAATTTCGCCGGCTTCAAGGTTGACGAAGTTGTGGTACGCCGCGTAATCCACACCGCCCTGAAGTCCTCCCAAAGTTGAGTGAATGCCAGGGGCGAGGAAAATCACAAACACAGTCCTCGCCGCAGGCGCGGGAATGGCCTTGCTCTTCAGCATGTCTGAAAGCTTCTGCTGAATGGTGAGGTCGTTCACCTTGCTTTGGCTGAGATCGGTGAAGTCTTCCACTTGCGGAGCGGCGCGCAGAGTCTTGATGCTGTGTTGCTTTAGTTCTTCGATTTGCGTGTTCCCAGCGGTTGCCGTGACATCGAGCAGGGAAGCTTCACGGCTACGGACCTGCGCGTCGCCCCAACCCGCGCCCAGAAAGATGCTTACCTGCTGGGCTGAAGCCAGAAGGGGACCGCCGTGGAATGTTTTTGGTCCGGCGACGGAAAAATCGACGGGAACGATCTGGGCTTTGCCGCCATCGTCGTCAAAGGCAAAGTTGGGCTCCGACGGGCGGTCCACTGAAGCCTGTTGTTGTGCGGCCAGGACGCAGGTCACCATGCCGCAAAGCAATAAAATCCTAAGCGCGAATTTTTTCATAAGCTCTCCTTATTGCGTTACGTTCAGGTTAACGTCGTCCAGGACGAATGAAGTTTGCAGCGTGAAATCTTCAACGCCGGAGAAGAAGATCTGGATTGTCTGCCCCTTGAAGCTGAGCAGGTTAAACGATTTCTGCACATAGCCGGTGTTGTGGTTCAGGTTGGAGAACGTCGCCAGAGTTGAAAGCACGGTGCCGGATGAATTGCGCACCTGCACGGTCAATGTGTCGAACGCAGTGGTGGTGCTGGTTTCAGCCGTGTCAATGTGCAGGAAGAACGTAAGCGTTGCCGCTGTTGCGGTCGACGGGATCGTCACCTGCTGGAGCACCGTGTCTGTGTGCGTAGTGCCGTAGCCATCCAGCCATGCGTCCCAGCTTCCGGCGTGAGGCGGTTCACTGGTGGAGTTGTTGATGACTCCGCTGGTTACCGTCCATGGCGCGGGGCTTGTGGATCCGTTTTCAAACCCGGGATTGCCCAGGATCTGAGTGGTTGTGCCGCCCGTGGTAATCGTGAGTGAAATGGTAGTGCTGTGAGAAACGCCGCCGCCGCTGGCGTTGATCGTAATCGTGGACGTGCCAGCCGTGGCTGTGCTGCTAGCGGTAAACGTCAGAGTGGAACTGCCGGAGCCGGGAGCGGCGATGGACGTGGGATTAAATGCCGCTGTCACGCCGGAAGGAAGTCCGCTGGCGGAAAGCGATACCGCAGAGTTGAAGCCACCCGAGATGCTCGTAGAGATCGTGCTAGATCCACTGCTTCCCGCCGCTACGGAGAGGCTTGTGGGCGATGCGCTCAGCGAGAAGTTGGGCGAGGCGGCCGCATTCACGGTCACCGGAATTACCGTGGTATGAGTAATTCCGCCTCCGGTGGCGCTCACCGTGGTGTTAAACGTGCCGGTGGTTGCCGTGCTGCCTGCCGAGAACGTAAGCGTGGAGCTGCCGCTGCCCGGGGCAGCAATCGACGTCGGACTAAAGCTGGCTGTCACACCGCTTGGCAGGCCCGAAATCGACAAGGCAACGGACGAATTGAATCCGTTCGAGACAGTAGTCGAAATCGTGCTGCTGGCCGAACTGCCCTGCGTAACCGACAAACTTGTGGGCGACGCACCGAGAGCAAAATCCGGGCTTGTGCCGGGATTGAAAACGATGTCCAGAATCGGGTGCAGCTCAATCCCGTTGGGAGCAACGCCGGTCTGGCCGTGCAAAAAATCAAACATTCCCACGCCTGTGACCTTCACGGGAATGTTCGCCGTCTGGAAGCTGCTGGTGGCGGTGAACCTGGCGTTGAATTCATTCCGCGCGTTGGTGATGCCCGGCAAAAATGGGCTGCCGGCGCCCACGCATGAGGGCGAGGGAATTTCCGTGATCATGGTGTTGCCGGACGAGTCCTGAATCACGATATGGTAGTCGGAATCGGTTTCCAGCTTGTAAAGCGTCAGGGTGGCATTGATGACCCAAACGGTGGTCTCTTCCGGCGATATCCGGTTGTTGGACGGGATGGTGCTGGGCGCTGGAAAAGCGCGCATAGAAGCGATGGTTGTGTTGGTGGTGGAATTCAGGTTGACCAGGCCGACATCAGCGTCAGTGCCTGTTTTTACCGACCAGCGCTCCACGCCGCATTGGGCGAAAAGAGACGTTGGAACAACCAGCAGGAGTACAGCCAAAAACAAACGGCGCAGATGTTGCATCATCCAGCCTCCAGGTTCGTTTCGGTGTCACATTTAACTACGGTGCATCATCATAGTTGCTGCGAGCGCAGAGGATATAGATATTTCGTGAAAGTTTGATAAACCATGTCCCGAAATGGGACGCCGTAGCTTTGGTTTTTCAAAGTCATTTTACTGACCGGAGTTGCGCCGGCGCTTTTGATTTCAAAACTCGACTATCCCAGGAGCGAGCCATGCTGGAGCGTCGCTTCAAGTCGCCCAGGAAAAAAGTCGCGGATGAGATTTTTTAGTTTTTCCATGAATGAATAACGGGAATGGGCGGAGCTTCTGCGGATTCCGATCATCTGCAGAAAGAACGATGGGCTGGCTATCGGCAAAAGTCCTATGTTTTTTATGATTTGATAGGGTCTCCCGGGCAAACTATCCTTTACAGGGTCGCGGAAGCAAACTATATCTGGTACTCTGCTGCATTATAAGGAGCGTTTATGGCAAGCGCTTTGACCAAAACCTTATCGGGTTGTGGCCTGATACTCCTGCTGGCTGCCGGAATGAAGCCGCAGACGTCGACTACTGCGACAGGAAACCAGCCCACGCAAGCTGGGCCATCGGCTGCGGCTCCGGCACAAGCCCAGGAAAACCAACAAAGGCCCGCTCCTGTATATGAATCGGCTACGGTGCTCAAGAGCATTACGCGCCTGGTGGTGGTGGATGTAGTGGCCACCGATAAAGACGGCGCCGTTACCGATCTGAAGCAAGATGACTTCTCCGTGTTAGAAGATGGCAAAGAGCAGAAGGTCCGTGTCTTCAATTTTCAGCAGCCACACGCGACTGCCACTCGAGCCGTGGCTATGGCGGTATCCAAGCCGCCGGAAAATGTTTACAGCAACGTGGCGCGCTTTAGCGCCAGCAGCGCACTCAACGTCCTGCTGCTGGACGCACTGAATACCAATCTTCCGCATCAGGCTTACGTGCGTGACCAGATGATCCGCTATCTGCAAAAAATGCCGGAAGGCCAGCCCGTGGCGGTTTACACGCTGAGTACCAAGCTGACGCTGCTGCAGGATTTCACCGACGATCCTGAGGTATTGAAAAAAATTGCCAAAGACATCAAAACCCACGTGTCGCCGTTGCAGGACAATCCCGCGGGCGGGCCGGACGTGGAACTTCTTCCGGCGGGAGTGGCCGATTCTGGCATGATGCCGGCGGAAATGTTCGGCGCCATGCAGAGCTTTGAGCAGGAACGGGTCGCATTCCAGACCGACCTGCGGCTTACATATACCCTGAATGCACTTACCACAATTGCTCGAGCCCTTTCCGGCTATCCCGGCCGCAAGAACCTGATCTGGATATCGGAGGCGTTTCCGCTCAGCATTGATCCAAACATGGAGCTGACCGGAGATACCTTTGCCGGGACGCGCAATTACGGCCCGCAGATCGCCGCGGCCGCGGATTCGCTGATCGATGCACAGATTGCCATGTACCCGATTGATGCGCGCGGCTTGGTACCATCTTCCATGTTTGACGCCTCCAATTCCGGCCGCGACAAGTTTGGCCGCTCCATGTCTCGCCCTGGCAGGATGGCCACGGCCCTCAGCAATGAGTCCGCACAGCTGCAAAACGTCCACGGAGCCATGCAGGAAATGGCGGATCGTACCGGCGGACGCGCGTTTTACAACACCAACGGCATTGACTCGGCCATCCGCAAGAGCATTGAAGATGGGTCTACCTATTACACGCTGGCCTATTATCCGGAAAACAAAAACTGGAACGGCAAATTTCGCAAAATCCACGTCAAGGTAAATCGGTCCGGAGTAAAGCTGCGTTACCGCCTGGGCTATTACGCGGTTGATCCCACATTGTTTGCGGAGAAAAATCAGAAACAACAGGATTCCGCTTTTGCCCTGGCGCTGAGTCCGGATTCGCCGATAGCCACCGGCCTTCCTTTTAACGCGCTGGTAATGCCGCCCGCGGAAGCTGCGCCAAAAACCGTGCGCGTAAATTTTGGCGTCGATCCCCATGCCATTAGCTTTGAGCGCTTGCCAGACGGCCTGCAACACGCCACGCTGGAATGCACAGTGCAGGCCTTTTCCGCCAAAGGCAAGCTGGTGCGCGGCGAACTTACTACCGTAAAAGCCGCTTTGAAGCCGGACACGTTTTCCAAAGTAATGCAAGATACCTTTCCATGCCAGCAGTCCATTGATCTCGAGCCAGGCAACTACTACCTGCGCCTTGGTGTTCGCGACAGCCGGACAGGCCTGATTGGGACCACCAACGCCAAAGTGGCCGTGGCTTCTGCTGCGCCCGCAAAACCATAGCGCCAGCAGCAATCTTGAACGCTTGATGCACCACAAGTGGTGACACAAGCCGTCTCTATTGCCCGCTTTGGTGCGCGATCACAACCAGCGTATTTCAGCGTAACTAGTTGCTGGTGCATCGTCCTGACGCCACACCTGAAACTGGGCGTTCTCAGGATGTAACAGTAATGCAACCTCGGTAACTTGTTGGCGCGTTTCTCACACCTCTATCGTTGATCACAGTCAGGTTGGTTCCGTAACGCCGCTGCCTGAACAGGAGATCGACTATGGCCGGAGATATCACTTTTGTGAAGTGTCCTCGCGGGGATTCTTTTCCGGTACGCAAGACGGCCAGCCCTTCGACCGGCCATCAGCAGATCATCTGCCCCAGGTGCGGTCATGATTTTGACATCGTGATGGATGAAACCGTTGAGCGCCTTTCACCCGAACCAAAGCTTGCGTTAGCGCTCGCGCGGTAAGCTGAAATCGCCGACGCGCAGCAAGCCTGACATTGACGGGATAGGAAGCCTTGAACTTGCAAGTGCGCGGCAAGCGCATCTGCGAATCGTAACTTATGTTTCCTCCGCTTCTTCCTGCAGCGCCGTCAGCAATTCGTCGTCGACGCGCCAATTCTTGAGCACCTTAACGGCAACGCCCACGCCAAATCCAGCCCGAATCAGCCCGCGAAAAACCCGCGCAGCTTCTTTGTCGTTCGCCGGCTTCTTCAACCGCTTGCGTTTCAGATAGGCGCGTGCCAGCTCTTCTTCATTCACGGCTGCGTAAGCTTCATCCACTACCTTTTCGATCACATCCGCGTGGACGCCTTTCACTTTCAGGTCGGTAATCACGCGGCGTCGTCCGAACTTCTCATTGTCGCGGCGAAAACTGGAATAAGCCGCGGCGTAATTCGTGTCGTTCAGGTATTTCTGCTCTTTCAACCGCAGGATTACCATTTCCACCAGCAGATGGCCGCGCTCGTCTTTGGGAACGCGCTGGCGCATCAACCGCTTCAACTCTGCGACGGTCCGCATGCGCCGTCCCAACGAGCGAATGGCATAGTCATAGAGCGCGTTCTCGTCGTCGATTTCTTTGGCGCGCTTGAATGGCACGAAAAACCTTACCACTTAAAACACAGATGACACTGATCGAAAAAATAGAAGAGCGTTTCACGTTCGGTCCCGCGTAAAATGCCGGCGTGCTCTTTAGCGACTGCTCTTCAATTGGCGTACGTCGAACCGCCCCTTCGTGTTTCTTCGTGCCCTTTGTGGTTCAAGTTCTTGCTTTGGCTAATTGCCAGTTGCCAGTTGCCAATTGCTATTTGCTCTCCCTCACGCTCTGGCCACAAACTCCCGCGTCTCCGTGGACACCTTCACCTTCTCACCCTCTTTAATAAAGAGAGGCACGCGGATTTCCAAACCGGTTTCGAGCGTTGCGGGCTTGGTCACGTTGCCGCCGGAAGAATCCCCGCGCACTCCCGGCTCCGTCTGCGCGATCGTCAACTCCACGTGCGGAGGCAGTTGCAGGCCGATCGGGTTGCCGTTGAACTTGTGCACCTGGATGATCATGCCTTCGCCAAGAAAATCCTGCGCGTCGCCAATCATCTCTTGTGAGAGCGTCAGGGTCTCAAAGCTCTCCTGGTCCATAAAGTAGTAACCGTCCGCGTCGCTATATAAAAAAGACGCAGGGACCATTTCCAGATCGGGCTCCTTGAACTTGTCGCTGGCTTTGAACGTCTTGTCAAACACGGCGCGGGTCAGCAGGTTGCGCATCTTGATGCGGACCAGCGTCTGCCCGCCGCGGGCAGTTGGCGTGTTTACTTCAACGTCAAGGCAGTGGAAGGGCGTGCCGTCCAGTTCAAAAAACATTTTGCGCTTGATGTCAATGGCATCAATCAGTGCGGCCATGGGTCCCTTCGCGAAGTGCTGAATGCTTAATAGGCTCAACGAACCCTTTTAGGATATCAGGCTGAAATATTTCTCCCCTTCCTGGTCCGCGTTGTTCCGCGGTAAGGTTTTGCCTTTGCCTTCCCGATCACAGACTTCCTGATCCGTGTCATCACTGTTCATCCGTGGTGAGGTTCTGGTTTCCCGCTCACGCGCGATGTCGGCGATCCATCGCCCCCACCCCCCTTTTTTTCACTTTTGTTGCAAACAAAGCACTTTCTCAATTCGACCCTTGGGCGGCCCTTGCGTGACGCTTGCGTGACCCTTGGGTGACGCTTGGGTGACCCAAGGGTCACCCAATCCCAATCCCAATCCCAATCCCAACGCCAACCCCAATCCGGCAGAGGGTCGTGGCCTCTCTGGATCGCTAAGCCTTTTGATTTGCCTTAAGGCCAATGGCTAAGAGCTAATGGCTGTTTTTTCTGGCAGATTCTAGGCGATTCTCGCGAGCGAATCAAGTGCGAAAGAGGACAATGACCTGGCATACGCTTATCTACTTGGTCATAGTGCTTCCGAAGGGTGGAGCGGGGCCGCCGCGGAGATAGCCAATCAGGCTCGTCATTTCGGCCACTACTAAATCGAGCCTGTCGTGGTGAACCGCGTGGCCCGCACCGCGCGCGATCACACGCCAGCTCTGCGGCGACAGAGATTTCAGTGCCTCCTGCTCTCGGTCCCATGCGCGCCGGTTGGCAACTTTCTTTTCCGTCATCTTTTCCGATTCCAGATCAGGGTCGCGTGAGATCACCAGCAGGGGTACGTTGCCGAAGCTCGTCAGCCGTCCCGCCTGGTTGCACGTCTTCTCAAAATCCATGACTTCGCTGTCCTCGCCGCCCACATAGCCCGGCCGGCACATCGTGGCATTGTATTGACCGGCCAGATATTTAAGCTCCTTTGACGGTTCATCCACGCAGTTGCCCGTTAGCCGCTCCCATCCCGACCACACGCGCACTTTTTCCCAGAAAAGCGCCCGCCCAAAGTCTTGCTTCTCTTGCTCGTATGACGTTCGCTCGCCGGGAAGCTCATCGAGCTGCTGGGGAGAACTGGAGTCGATCAACACCGCGCCCGCCACTTCAGCCGAAAATTCCCTCGCATACTCGCGGACAAGGAGACCGCCGAAAGAATGGCCCGCCAACACCAACGGCCGCTGGACGCCGGCCTGGTCGAGCAAAGCATGTAATTCCCGGACGATTGTTTCGGCATCTCGCGGGCCAGGGCGGGGTTCACTCCATCCATGTCCCGCGCGATCATAGGTGCAAACGCGGGTTACTTGCGCAAGCTGTGGCTGCACTCCCTGCCAGCCCAGCCAGGAGGCGCCAGGCGCCAGTCTCAATCACCACGGTCGGTGGGCCCGCGCCGGAGCAGTAAATGTGCATCTCTCGCCCATTCACTGAGTGGAAATTTCCGGGCACCGGATTGTGCGCATGCTGCCATTTGGTCGCGGCGAGGTTCCACAGCGGGAGCGCCAGTAGAAATGCCACGCAGACGGCGGCGATAATTTTTGCCAAGCGAAGGGTCTTTGCCATAAAACAGCTCTCTTCAGATCCTGAATCTGAAGATGTTATTCGTTCGACAATTTATCACGGGCAAAATGGCCCCCAGGGGTTGGCTGGCAATTTAGGAGCAGCCCGCAGGGCGGAATTATTGAGCCCAGCGCGGCCGGGCCCCTGGCGAGCCCGGTTTGGCTCGCAGGGGTGAGTAAGCGCTGGGAAAATTGAGAAAGGACAGAGCACCGGAGGTGCGGCACACGAATGTTTTGTGCGCGCGCTCCGCTGCTTTTCGTCCCCACGATGATGACGATGACTCTGATTCTTCCTCGGCAGGCAGAACGCGTAGATCTAGCGACGATGACAGCACAGATCGAAGGCGTGAAAATCTTAAATCCTGCCGCGACGAATACAGCTCATGTATAAGCGATCTGCCCAAGTTACATGCGTGTGTTGAAGAAAAACATGACAGTTGCATGAGCGACTGCGATGATTCCGAATCAAGGTGTTCTACAAAATGTGCGAACTATGAATTTGTTGACCCTTGTGAAGATGACATCCGCGAGCAAAGGAAAGCCTGCCGCGATGCTAGGACGGATTGTGAAGCAGCCCAAGATGATGAGCCTTAAACACCGGGTGGTGCCCCACGCTTTCGCGCCGTTTGCGAAAGGTCGGATTCGATCACTGTTCCCTTCGCGCTTCGGTCCGCGACACAAGTGTCAGGGCACGACTTGAGCGTTTAGCACGAGATGACCCTGAGCTTGCCGAAGGGGAGTCGAGGGCTGTGGAGTCGTGCCGTAAAGCGTCTAAAAGGAACTATCTCCTTGCGCGGCAGGCTCGCGCGCAGCGAAGCGGAGCGCGCTAGGCACGGCTTCAGCTGGTACCCTGATAATTCTTTCCTCTCTTCATTCCCATAACGAGTCATTCCCATAATGACATTCATGGCATTCGTTCGCTCGGTTTTTCCTCTATTCTCCCTTCCTGACCGACTTATAATGGGCCGCTAGTAAGTCTTGAAAAGGAGCGTCGCATGTCGAATTTACAGGAAACAAATCGCGTGCTGGGCCGGGCTGGCGCCCGCGTTCTGGGTGAAGAGGAAATTTATCAGGTCGCCGCCGGATTCGTTGTCGGCAGGTCCTTTGGCAGCTTCAATACCGGAGCTTGTGTCTTTGATCCCGTAACCTGCCAAGTCATCAGCGGAGACTGCAGTGACGTCCCGCCGGCTTGCCTCGGCCAATAGTCCTTCACTCAAAATCAATTACCTAAATAGGCCCGCCGGTCGGGCCTTTTTTATCTGACTGCTGGAGTCCGCGGATAAAGCCCACACGATCAAGTGAGAAGCCGCAAAGGCCTGATGGTTTCGAGTGAAATTCTCTGAACCAGAGATATCGTGTGCAGAAGTCTCATTTCAGCTATGCCCCTCGGGGATATGCTTGCTGCTTGCCGGCCAATACAACAACTAACTTTGCGTAGTTCAAACGGAAGCGCTCGATGGATCACTCAAGCGATAGCCGAGAGACTCTGCCATGACGCTAGACCCAACCAAGAATCGCCCGCATTTTCCTCAATAGGTTGCGCATGATTGAGGGTTTGCCCGCGGAAGAGGCGAAGTTGACTATCTCCACCCTCGGCAGTGGCCAAGTCACGATCTCCATAACTTCCGCCCGATTGACTCTACTTGCTGCATGGGTGTAGAGTTTCGCTGTTCTAGGATGTAAGGCAATGGAGTCAGCCGGCAAGCCGTTCTCTAGAGTTGGGGTTATCGCACTCTTGACCGTAATCGTCGCGGCTGCCGGTGTCGTGGCGACTGTCATGGTGCCAGAAATCCGCGATGTGCTTGGTCTTCGTGATATTTTTGGTCTTAAAACTTCAACACAGAAGGCAACGATAATTAATGGCCATCCACCATTAAAACCTGAATCCGTCCGGCCACAACCCACCCCAAAAAGCCGCACCCGCCCTGCCGTTTCCCCCGACGATAAACCGTCGGATCGCAGCTTGACCCCAAGCGCTGCGCCAGCTAACAAACCAGTTAAACGGGGGATATTTGAAACTGATTCATACACCCTTCGTTCTGAGACGCTTAGGAAGGTGGGCTATGACATCCACCTTACGGTCACAGCCGAAACTCAAAATGCCGCACCGATGAGGTTCTACATCTCAAATTGTTACCTTTTGGATGATACTGGCGAGCGATCGGAGATGGATGGCTTTGATCCAGACACGGGCCATTTCGTTCAGGCCGTTGCCGAGTTGATCCCTGGAACCCGCCTGAAGAGCATTTTTCATTTCAAAGCCAAGTCAAGCAATGAGAGCAATGATTACACGTTCGTCTGTACCGAGCAGGAGCCTCAAGCGCAACGAAAGATCGTGTTGAGCGGAATTAGGCCTACCTGAAGTTTGATCAAAACGCCGCCCCAAAAATAAAGGAGACGTCGTCTAACAACGTCTCCTTGGGTATTTCGTTTTGGTGGTTGTTTACAAGTTGAGCGATTACGCTCTTCCGGCGCTAAATCCGGCTTGCTCCATCTGCTCGCGTGCGGCATCGGCTGTGGAATGGATGCCTTGCACTTTGAGCTTGAAGTCGTCCGGATTGCTGGCGTTCTCCAGGGCGGTTTCATAGCTGACCAGGCCTTGCGAGTACAAATCGTAGAGGGACTGGTCGAACGTCTGCATACCGTACTGGGAGGTGCCGGCGCCAATGGCCTCATGAATCAGGCGCGTCTTTTCCGGGGTCATGATGCATTCGCGGACAAACGCGGTAGAGATCAGGACCTCAGTGGCTGGAACGCGGCCTGCACCGTCAGCGCGCTTTACAAGTCTCTGGCTGACGACGGCCCGCAATGTGGCGCCAAGCTGCATACGCACTTGCTTCTGCTCCGGTGGAGGAAATACAGCGATGATACGGTTGATGGTTTCAACTGCATCCAATGTATGCAGTGTTGAGAAAACAAGGTGACCGGTTTCGGCGGCGTGCAGCGCGGTGGAAATCGTCTCCAGATCGCGCATTTCGCCCACCAGGATCACGTCCGGGTCCTGACGCAAACTAGCTCGCAAGGCTGACCCGAACGAGGGAGTATCCACCTCCACTTCACGCTGGTTGACAAAACCTTTCTTATCACGATGAAGGAATTCGATAGGGTCTTCAATCGTAATAATGTGCTCAGAGCGGCTGGAATTGATCCGATCGAGCATGGCGGCCAGTGTGGTTGACTTACCTGAACCGGTCACGCCGGTTACCAGCACCAGTCCGCGGGCCTCTTCGCAAATGTGTTCGACTACCTTGGGCAGATAAAGTTCTTCCAGCGCGCGGATCTTGGTTGGGATCACGCGCAGTACCAGTCCCACGTTGCCCCGTTGCTGAAAGACGTTGACGCGGAAGCGTCCCAGCCCGGCGACGCCATAGGCCATATCGAGTTCGGCCACTTCTTTAAACTTTTGTTTTTGCCGGTTGGACATCATGCTGAAAGCCATGTTCAACATGTCTTCCGCGGAGACGCGCGGTTGTTCGGTGAGCGGCACAAGTTCGCCGTCCACGCGCACGTGCGGATAGTTGCCAACTTTCAAATGCAAGTCGGAGGCTTTACGCTCCATCGCAATTCTGAGCAGATCATCAATGTGCATGTTTAAACTCTTACTAAAGAATCCTGGGCCTTATCACAGCGATCTATATATGTTGCGCCGCTGAATTGGCTGCACCGTAGCATGGAGCCGCAGGGATGGCAATCGGGGAGCGCGCTTACCTTTGCTCGTTAAAACCGCTCTTTCCTCGATCGTCCCATTTCCAACTCTCTGGCCGTTGCGCCAATAAAGCTTTTACCTTCAGCAGTGTACGTTGGGTTATGGCTGGCTACAATGTTACCGATGACACAGCACGTTACTAAGCCCAAGGTGGTGGTCATTGGGGCGGGTTTTGCCGGGCTGAACGCCGCCAAGGCCCTGGCCCATGCCCCTGTGGACATAACCGTGGTGGACCGCAAAAACCACCATACCTTCCAGCCGCTGCTTTATCAGGTGGCGCTGGCAGTGCTTTCACCCGCTGAAATTGCCTCTCCCGTGCGTACCGTGCTGCGGCACGCCGCCAATACCGAGGTTTTGCTGGGTGAAGTAAAAGGCTTTGATCTGCAAAAGAGGCTGGTCCTGGTGGACGATCCGTACACCGGGCCCCCGGACCGCGCCGTCTCTGCGCGGGCTGGGGTATTGAGTCTGCCTTACGATTACCTGATCGTTGCCGCCGGAGCCACCCACGCTTATTTTGGCCATCCGGAATGGGAGCAATTTGCTCCCGGCTTAAAGACCCTGGAAGACGCGACTGAGATTCGCCGGCGCATCCTGATGGCCTTTGAGACCGCCGAGCGCGAACTGATTGCCAAGCGAACTCCGCCGCCGCTGAATTTCGTAGTCGTGGGCGCAGGGCCAACGGGCGTTGAGTTGGCAGGTGCGATTTCTGATATTGCGGGGCGGCACCTGACGAAAGAATTTCGGTCGATCGATCCGCGCCAGTCGCGCATTATTTTGCTGGAAGGCGGCCCGCGCGTTTTGCCCACGTATCCAGCAGACCTTTCCGCCAGCGCGGAGCGCCAGTTGAAAGAAATGGGCGTCGAGGTCCGCACCAACGCCATGGTCACCAACATTGAGCAAGGCGTGGTTTCCGTGGGCAAGGAAAAAATTCCTGCTTCGGTCATTCTCTGGGGCGCGGGCGTTTCCGCGTCGCCGCTGGGAAGAATGCTGGGTGTGCCCCTCGACAAAGCCGGTCGCGTGATTGTTCAGCCCGATCTCACCGTGCCCGCGCATCCTGAAGTTTTTGTTACCGGCGATCTTGCTTCAGCCACGCGGCACAACGGCCAGCCGGTTCCGGGTGTCGCTCCGGCGGCGATTCAGATGGGCAAATTCGCCGCGCGCCAGATCAACCGCGCTGTAGAAGGTAAGCCGCGTGAAAAGTTTGAATATCTGGATAAAGGCAGCCTTGCGACCATTGGCCGCTCACGCGCCGTAGCCGATTTCGGCAAGCTACACATATCGGGTTATTTTGCGTGGCTGGCATGGCTGTTCATTCACTTGCTGTTTCTTGTTGGCTTCCGCAACCGGCTTTTCGTGCTGAGCGAATGGGCGTGGGCATATCTCACGTATAACCACAGCGCGCGGCTCATTACAGATCCGGCGGAAAAAGATCATGTGGAAACACCGAAAGCGAAGGCCGGCTAGCGCACAAATTGTCAGGTGGCGGTTAGTTATTCCGGCCAGAGGCATTGAACCTGAGTAGCTGCCCGTGCAACGCTACTTGTGTGAGAAAGATAAGGAGGCATTTATGCCCCGTGTCTCACTGTTGGTTCTAGTCGCTATTTTTCTTGTCTTCGTCCCACCATCGTTGCAGAGTCAGGACCCAAAGCCCGCACACTCGCCCACCACAGATGCCGGCGACTCTTAGGGGCAGACCTCGCCCCCGCAGCAGGAAAGTCCTGATGTGAATCGCAGAATTCGCGATTCCATCCGAGATCTATTGAGCAGTGATCCGGTACTCAGCGGCGCCAGTGTGGAAGCCACGGTCGACGACAAGAACATCACTCTCACCGGGACCGTGAAAAGCCACGTGCAACACCAGCGAGTCTTGCAACTGGTCGATCAGTACCGCCGCTGGCGCAATGTCGTGGATCAGATCAAATAGGGCCTGCAAATCTCCGCGACTGTTGCTCTCGCTATTGAACCGCCGCTCCAATCGAGGTTCAATGGTGGCATGGAACTCACCTTGCTGCCCCTACGAGTGCGCCCTCCTCGAAGCCCTTCATCGATGAAGAGAGAATGGGGTGAGCCAATGACCAGGGTGGCCGGGCTCCGCATTAGCTAAGGCAGGCTGATCTCAAATTCCCATTGCGCTCGCCGCCTCGGGGTTTTATTTCCGCAAAAGTCTGCAACACTTTGCAAACAATGATTTCCGGATTTGTAACAGTTTCTCATCGTCATTCTCTTTGCGGTGGTGCAGCCCTATAATCCGCAAAAAATTCTTGAAAGGAAATTGGATGAACAAACTTGTAAGTCTACTGGCCGTGGTTGTTGTTATTGTTACAGCTGTAATGTTCCGACCTGTGAATGGATCGCAACCTGTGGTGATGGCTGCCACAGTCCCGATGCTGCAATCCCCGCCCGCATGTACTTTTCCGACGCAGATGGCTTCCACCCCCGAGGAAACGGCTTGGCAGCTGTTTGTGGCTGCCACTTGCCCAGCAGGAACACAATATCCGTATGTTGTATGGGAACAATGGACAGATCAAAACCAGATCTATGGTTCTACCGCGCTCACAGCAGAAGGGAAGCGTCCACGTTTTCACATGAGTCCATTGGCCAGGATCATGCGTGAAAAGGCAAAACAGAAGAAGGGCCGGCTGAAAGCCGAGCAGATCCTGCCCGAGTCCGCCAACGAGAATTGCAATAGCCAGACCTGGAGCAAACGGACCATCTGTGAAGAGGCCCGTCTGAACCCTGACGCGCAGAAGTATGTTCAATCGAACAATCTCAATACTCTCGCGGGTCAAGAGCAGTTTGTAAAGGCTGGCACGGCATTTCAATTCACGCCTCCTTCCATTGAGATCAAGGCCGACTGGATCTTGCTCCCGAGCTGCAGCAATCCGCCGACCAATGTGCATGTGGAGACGGTAGATGGTTCATGCTACGCGCTCGGCGGCATCCATTTGATCTCCAAGCTCATAGACAAATGGGTGTGGGCGACGTTTGAGCCGCAAAACTCAGTTACTAATCCGCAGCGGTGCAAAGTGCTCGGCTGCAATGATCCCTGGGGATCGCAACCGGCCAGGAGCTCAGGCGCCGCCACGCAGCTTACGTCTGCTTTGGCTGCGCTGATGAAGCAGGCCAATCTTGCTCCGGAATGGCTTAACTATCGCCTCGATGGAGTACAAGTGGATTTTGTGGATGCAAAAAACAAGCCCACAATCCTGGGGAACTCGATCATCGAAGGGGACAACGCAGGCAATCCCCGCCTGATGAAGAAAGCATCCTGCATTACCTGCCATGATCTTTCCACCGTGAACGTGCAAGGCCAGCAGCTTTCACCTGACTTTATTGTCGGGCCACCCGGCAATATTCCTGCTGGATATGTACGCCGCGATTTTGTATGGTCCCTTAGCTTGGCCCATTAAGATCACCGCATAAACCCAGCATCACCAATGGGCGCGCGAAAGAACGCGCGCCCATTCTTCTACCGCGGCAAACTATTTTCGTAACTGAATATGCTTCCTGAGAAAGAATGCTTGTGTCCCTTCGGTGTCTACCCTGACGTTTCAATTTTCTTTATCATCAACAGGGATGACTCCCACTCTCCAAACCGCGCGCCTGATTCTCCTTCCGCTTGAACTGGCTGACGCCACGCAAACGCAAACCTTGTTCCCGCATTGGGAGATCGTTCGCTATATCAGAAATGCTGTGCCGTGGCCTTATCCGCCAGATGGCGCTTATAAGTTCTATCGCGACATTACTCTCCCTGCCGTCGCGCGTGGCGAGGAATGGGCCTGGACGCTTCGGCTGAAATCCGCCCCGCAGCAACTCATCGGCGCAATCAGCCTGTTTCGCAGTGAAACCGACAATCGTGGCTTCTGGCTGGGCCTTCCATGGCAGAAACAAGGCTTGATGACCGAGGCCTGTGACGCAGTGACCGATTACTGGTTTGAAGTGCTCAAATTCCCGGTGTTGCGCGTTCCCAAGGCCATTGCCAATGCCGGATCGCGGCGAATATCGGAAAAACAGGGCATGCGGGTGATTGCCAGGGAAGACCGCGACTACGTTTCTGGCCGTTTGCCTTCAGAAATTTGGGAAATTACGGCGGAAGAATGGCGTCAGCGCAAAGCATCTTTGAAATAAGCTTACCTACACCACAAGCGTCTCTAAACCCCGGATTCCGCGTTATCGGTACCCGTTCCCATCCAAAAGGTGGCGATCTTGTCTGGATGAGCCAGCCTCCCCATCCTGCCCTGCCCAATACCCTGAACCAATAAATATTTGACTCCGGTGCAGAATAATGATTCACTCCCTTGCGAGGATTTTAGCCCTAATTTCTGAGCGGTGAATGACTGACCATTCATTTTGTTCATGTCAACACATTCGCGCCAAGGAGACCCCCCAATGAAGTCCAGAAACTTCATTCTTGCCGTACTTGTATTTGCTGTTCTGATGACGCCAACGCTCTTCTGCCAGGTGGATTACGCCACCGCAACTTTGCGTGGAACCGTGATGGATCAGGCTGGCGCCGTAGTCGCCGGGGCCACAATCACGGCCACCAATACAAGCACGGGCATCTCCAAGGTGGTCAAGACCGGGTCTGACGGCGCGTATCGCTTCTCGGCCTTGCAGCCGGGCCATTATCAGGTCACCACGGTCGCCACTGGGTTTTCCAGGGAAGTGTTCAAAGCCCTGGAACTTACCGTGGGCCAGAGCGCGACTTATGACGTCCATTTAAAAGTTGGTGTGACCACTGAGGTGGTTGAGGTCACGGGAGAGGACATCCCGCTGATCCAGACTGAGCAGTCGCAGCAGGCCAACACTATCAATTCGCTCCAGGTACAGGAACTGCCCAACCTGAACCGCAACTTTACCAATGACGTTTACACGCTTCCCGGCGTGAGCAACTCAGATTCCACGCGCGCGCAGAACCCCGGCTTTACCGGATACCTGACAACTGGCTTTTCCATCGGGGGCAGCAACGGTCGCAACAATCTTTCCACTATCGATGGCGGCGAGAACGAATATGGCACCGGCCAATACCGCGTCACCAACCTTCCGGTGGATGCCATCCAGGAATATCAGGTAAACCGCAACGCCTTTGCCGCCGAGTTCGGCTTTACTGACGGCAGCGCCATCAACATTGTGACCAAGAGCGGCGGCCAGAAATGGCATGGTGACGCTTTTGGCTATTTCCGCGACCAGCACACTGAAGCCACCAATTTCTTCAATGGACTGGAAGGCTTCCCCAAGGCGTTCAGCCAGAATGTTTACATGGGCGGATCGCTGGGCGGCCCGGTGGTAAAAGATAAGCTGTTCTTCTTTACCGCTTATGAATTCCAGCGGCTGGATACGCCGTTTTTCAATAGCATTCTCAATTCGCCGGAAGCGCAGGGAATCAGCGCGCCAGGTTTGGGAACGAACTGCGGCCCACAGCTTGCCAGCGGATCGCCTGATCAGCTCTGCTACATCAATGCGCTGAAAGCTTCCGGAGATCCGTTCCTGGTAGGCTTTGCCAACGGAATTACCCCTGGACTCACGCCGACGAACGATCCCCAGCTTGCCCAGATCCTCAATCGCGACAACGGTGTTTTCAACGCTCCAGACCGGTTGCATAACGTAATCATGCGTTTTGACTACCTCAAGAGTGACCGCGATACCTTCACTTTGCGCGCGGGCTACGTTCATAACAACTTCCATTCGGCCATCGCCGGCATCACCAATTCCACGCCGGATGGCAGCGGTCTCTTTGTGCGCGACTTCAGCATCCTGGGCACGTGGACAAGGACAATCAGCTCAAATCTGCTGAATCAGGTATTGATCCAGGTTGTGCCCCGCAATAGTTCTCAAGCCTTGCCGAACGCGGACAATGGCATCAACTTCAGCCTGGGCAATCTGGGAGCGCCCGGTCTCGGCGGTACTTCCACCTTCGGCGAGCCTTCACTGATTCCCTATAAGGCCCATCAGCAGCGCTATCAATTTGAAGATGACATCACCTGGAGCAGGGGCGCGCACACGTTTAAGTTTGGCGCATCCTACCGCCCGGCGAATTACACCGTGGAAGACGATCTGTGGTTCAACAATGAATTTGATTTCAAGGACGGGCTACTCGGGCTCATCGCGCTGGCCCCGGCTGCGGTGCAGCCGCATCTGATCGGCTTCAACAATACTTTCCATTTGGGTACTCCGGGTTGCGGCCAGAGTGCACAGAATCCGTTCTGCCTCGGCGCAGCTTCCACAAACCTAAGCGCGGCACAATCATTTGCCTTTGGCCTGCCTGTGGACGTGGTCGCGGGCTTCAACAATCCCATCTGGCATGGCTGGGGACACTATTTTGGCAGCTATGTGCAGGATAGCTGGAAGATGTCGCAGCGGTTGACGGTCAACGCCGGCGTGCGCTTCGATGTTGATGGCGAACCTTCACCGCTGGGCGCCAACTTTTACGCCTCGCCCAGGCTGGGTTTTGCATGGGACCCGTTTGGCAGCCACAAGACCATTATCCGCGGCGGGGCCGGCATTTATTATGCGCCGGTTGACGTGCTGATTCCGTCTTATGGTTCCTTGCTGGATGGCAGCGGCCGGTACATCAATGAAGTCCTGCAAATTCTCAGCCCGACAGATCCACGAGTTGCCGAACTCTGGGGACTGGGACTGGCCACCGGCAAGCTGCCATTCGGTCACCTGTCTCCAGCTGACTTCGCCGCGGTAGGCATCGATACCACCACACCGGGCGCTTCCGTCGGATACAGCGTCGCCCCCAACTACAAGAACCCTTACAGCTTCCAGGCCAGCACCGGTATCGCCCAGCAGCTTGGCAAGGATTACTCTCTGGAACTGGGATACAACATGTATCACGCGGTCCATCTCCAGATGCCGGTAGAGACCGCATACCAGCGAATTCCGGCAGGCGGATGCCCAGCAGCCGTATTGGCCGTCTTCCCCACGTGCACAGATCAAACCGGCGGGCCGCTTTATGCGCCCACGGGCAGCCAGTTCCAGCACACCACGTATGCCTCCAACGGCAGCTCGATTTACCATGGCCTCACTGCCTCACTGACAAAGCGGTTTACCCATGGTGTCCAGTTCCAGGCCAATTACACCTGGAGCAAAACGATTGACGACACCATTGATTTTGCCAGCTTCCAGAACTGGTTCCGGCCAGACAACCTTGCCTCTTTCCGGGCCGTCTCGGTTTTCGATATCCCGCACATCTTCACTGCGAATGCCGTATATGTAACGCCGTTTAAGCCGGGCCAGGGAGCGCTCTCCGCTATTCTGGGCGACATCACCATCTCGCCCATCGTTACTCTGCGCAGCGGGCTGCCCTTCTCAGTTCGCATACCCAACAGCACCAACAAGGTCAACGGCCAGACGCTCGACAGCAACTACGCCATACCGTTCCTGTCATCGCGCGATAACAATCGCGGAGCGCCGTTTTACACCTGGGACATGAACTTCCAGAAAGCGATCTATATCAATCGCGAGCACAACGTGCATTTGAATCTGATCGCGCAGGCGGTCAACATCCTGAATCACGTCAATTTCAATCACGTGAACGATGCGTTTGATATCAACGGCATTCCGGCAAACGGCATCGTGCAGACGGCAAGAGGTCCCTTGAACCTGATCACCGGACCGTTCACCGGCCTGAAGGGTCTCAAGCCTACGAGCGCCAGCCAGCTTACTGATCCGTTGTTCTTCTCCCAGGCAGACGTTCCGCGCCAGGTGCAATTCGGCCTGCGGCTGGCTTTCTAGCACATCAAAGAGAATTAAGAACGGCGAGGGCGATGATGCTCTCGCCTTTTTTGTTTCACTTCTCAATCCCAAACACGCACTGCACGGACGCAGTAATGGTTATTTTTCCGGGCTGGACGGGTGGCGGCGGCGGTGGAGGCGGCATTTTTTTTGCCATCCCGAAGAGATTTCCTCCACCTCCTCCACTCCGCTCGCCGGTTTCATATGCGTAAACGTCATAGGGCAAGCTCTGAATCTGCGCAATGCCAATCAGGTTGTGGACTTCCAGGCTGACTGAACGCGCGGGACCCAGCTTTTGTTTTGTCTGCTCCAGCGCGGTGGTCGCGCGTCCCACCGCGCGATGCATGGCATCGGCCACGGCTTTCTGCTTTGCCGCTTCTTCATTCGATAGCCGATATGTCAGTGAGCGAAAGTCGGCAACACCGTCCTGGACGGAATCGTCCATGATCTGCCCGACTTTGGCGAAGTCTTGCACCTTCAAGACCACATGTCCCTCCACGCGGTAGGCGCGGGCCTTTTTCTTGCGATCACCTTCATAAAACGGTGTGACGGTTAGAACGCCGGTCTCAATGGCATCTTTTGCCAGTCCATACTTTTCGCCAACCGCAACGATGGATCGCATGGATTGCGTGGCTTTGGCATACGCCTCTTTCAATTCTTTTTCCTGGGCCATAACATCGAAGGTCATAAGAGCCAGGTCGGGATCGCTTTCGTAGCTTCCTTCAGCTTGAACAACGAGTGTATCGGCGATGAATTTGACCTCTGGTTGCTGGGCTGCCGTTGGCACGGGCAACATAAGGAAAAACGAAAGACAGAAAATAGCGCAATACGGTTTCACGGTCGCTCCTTGTTTTCCACAAGAGATTTGGCTGATTCCCGCCGAGTATAACGAAAATTGTCCGCATCGCCGTAAATGACAGCTTGCTGCGCGTTGAGGCAAATTAGAATGGGTGTGCGGCATCCGATACGCGAGGGGCTAAACTAAATGCGTTGGACACCAGGCGGCACGAGCGGGGACATTGAAGATCGCCGGGACGATGGCGGCGGAGGCGGCGGCTTCGGTTTTGGCGGGATGCATATCGGCATTGGCGGCATGATCATCCTGCTGATTCTCACCATTGTCTTTAAAAGGAATTTCTTCACGCTGCTGGGCGGCGGCGGTGGCGCAAGTTCAGCTATTCACGAGCCTGACCGCGCCCGTGACGCACAGGAAGAGCCAACCGTAAAGTTTGTATCTTTTGTGCTGGATGACGCTCAGCAAACGTGGGCGGGCATTCTGCAGCAGCAGGGCATTCCTTATCGCCACGCCAAACTGGTGCTCTTTCGCGACGCAACCGCTTCTGGCTGCGGTTCGGCCCGCTCCCCCACTGGCCCGTTCTATTGCCCGGCCGACGAAAAGGTTTACATCGATCTTGGCTTTTATGACGAACTCAAGCGCCGTTTTGGCGCGCCCGGAGACTTTGCCCAGGCCTACGTTCTGGCCCATGAACTCGGGCATCATGTACAGAAATTGATCGGAGTTGAGCAGAAGGTAAGCGCGCTGATGCGCAGTGAACCCAGTGAACGCAACGCATTATCAGTCAAAATGGAGTTGCAGGCGGACTGCCTGGCCGGAGTGTGGGCGCACTCCACGGATCAGCGCAAACTCCTGGAAAAAGGCGACGCGGAAAGCGCCATGAATGCCGCGGCGGCCGTGGGAGACGACCGCTTGCAAAAGATGTCAACGGGCAGGGTCAGCCCGGAATCTTTCACGCACGGCAGCTCTGCCCAGCGCACGCAATGGTTCAGCCGCGGAATGGACCAGGGAACCATTGCGGCGTGCAACACTTTTCAGTAAGGTGTAAGTCCCTGCATCTAGGTCAGAATTCAAACGAAAGTTTTCTGATTTTTCTTGCCCGTTGCTTTGATTTATGAGCTACACTGGCGTTCCTCACCAATCGGGCTGGTGAACTCAAAGCTACATCCAAACACGCAAAGTCCACCTTTGCGGACAGAGAGATGTAACCAGTCCGGCCCCGAGCCGCACAAATCGCAAAAGCATATTTGTATTCAGCTGTAGGCGTACGCCTGTGTATCCGGTCTGCGCCGCATTCTGCGAGAAATCTCCAGCATAAAAGGCTTCCGGGAGAAGGAAACAGAAGTTATGAAGTGCCATGAGTTATTTGACAGAAAGCCGGGGGAACGTCGGGTCTCAAAACAGGTGCCCAAATCCGAAATCACCAAAACCATTTACTTACTTGCGGTCTCCCTTCTATTACTCAGCATGGTGGCATGTGGAGGCGTGGGATCAAGTTCCGGCAACAAGATCTCGGGAAATGGCGTCCCCCCTACCCCGCTTCCATCGCCCACTGCCACACCGAGCCCAACTCCCACGCCAACGCCCGTAGCCTTGGCGATCTTGCCCAGTTCGGCCAACGTTGCTCTGGGAACCTCGCAAACATTCACTGCGGCGGGACCCGGAACGCCGGTCAACTGGAGTGTGAACGGAATTCCGGGAGGCAATGCCCTGATCGGCACCATCAACGCAGGCGGAGTCTATACGCCGCCCGCGATTTTTCCCGCCACGAATGAATTTACGGTCACAGCAACATCGCAGGCAACTCCTTCGCTTTCCGCCACGGCCGCTCTGCTCGTTGTCTATCCCAATGATACTGGCGGGGTACAGACGCTTCCGCTAAAGCTGGGCGTGACCGGCGGCAACCAGCAGGATGTCAGCCCGAACGCCTGCTGCGTCGGAACGCTTGGCAGCCTGTGGAATTTCAACGGAGCGCAGTACATTCTCAGCAACAGCCATGTGCTGGCCCGGTCGGGACAAGGCATAGCGGGCGAAGCCATCAACCAGCCTGGTTCGTCAGCTTGCTTTGCCTCTCCCACTCTGGTGGCGAACCTGGACTTTCAGTCTGCCCTGCAACCCACTCCCACCAGCAATGGAATTGCCGAAAGCAACGTGGACGCAGCCCTAGCACAGGTTGTGCCTGGTGCTGTCGATGCATCGGGCAATATTCTTGACCTTGGAGTTCCTGGCCCGACAAGTATCGCCGCGGCGCCACCTTCCACCACCCTGGAAGCTCCGGTGCTCGGCTTGGCCGTAGCCAAGACCGGCAGGACCACGGGACTCACATGCTCCAACATCAGCGGCATCAATGCGACTCTGAGCGTGGACTTCGATTCCTTCTGCGGCGGGCCTGTGCTCTTCACCAGCAAATTTGTAGGCCAGGTGGTGATTTCCGGCAGCAGCTTCAGCGGGCCTGGCGATTCCGGATCGTTGATTGTGACCACAGCCAACGCTCGTCCGGTGGCAATGTTGTTTGCCGGCGACGGCACCAATACTATCGCGCACCCCATCACGGACGTGATCAATAACTTCTCGTCCCACGCTCGTCCTCCGATCGTCTTGAGCGTGGTGGGAGGAGCCGATCACATTGTGAGCTGCCAACCCATGGCGAGCAATTCCGGCGCCACGCAAGTCGGCATATTGAATGCGAAGGTGCAGGCTTTGTCGGCCGAGGAGAGGCGCCGGGGTGAGAGCGTAAAGGAAGCGCACGCGCTGCTGCTGATGCGTGATCCGGCCATTACAGCAGTGGCTGTGGGAGCCAGCGAAGACGCGCCGGATCAGGCAGCTCTGGAAGTTCGGGTGTCTGGCGCGTTGCGGGCTCCGGTCCCGGCGGTGATCGATGGCCTGCGCACGCGGGTGATTTTCATCGCGGACGCGGCCGCTGTCGCGGAAACATCCATTACTCAGCAGGATGTTGATCGTGCGTCCGCGATCAAAGAAGCACATGTTGACCGCCTCATGATGCAAAAGGGGATTCAAGGTGTAGGTGTGAGCGTAAGTAAGGACAATCCGGCTGAGGCCGCGCTTGTGATCTACGTGATTCGAGGAACGGCAACTTCCTCGATTCCCGCTGTTATCGACGGCGTGCGCACTCAGATCGCGGAGGGCGAGCGCTTCCGGGCGTTTTAGCCTGCCATAACCCGGCGGGCCGTCGTGAAGACCGTGGCCCGCCGGTAGTTTCAGCATTGATGTGGTTCCTCCGCCGGTAAGGCCCGGGAAAAACTTTAGTAAAAATCCTTGACGATACTAAGTGAAACTCCCGTGGAGATTGAGAAGGTTGTTATGCGATGCTTGCCGGGCTGGATTCTGGTGCTCGCCCTTTCAGGGTGTGACTGCGCGCACGGCATTCAGCTTCCGCCTCGTCCACAATAAAAAACATATTGGCGACTGCCAAGTTCACGGTGCTTTCCCATGCGATCAAATAACCTGGCGCTAAATGCGACTCGGTCTCGGACGAAAGGTTTTGCTCCCTGGAACCTCTTTTCTGCCCTGCTTTTCCTGGGAGAACAGCAGTCGGCCGACGTAGTTCGCCGCGTGCTGGCGGACTATGGGATCCTGGTGCATTCCGCCAGCGCCGTCATGGATGGCGACCAGATCGTTCGTCGCAATCGTGTTGATCTTGTTATCTGCGACCTTGAGTTGCCCGGCGCCGGCCAACTCTCCTGCCTGGAGCCATCAACCGGCTGGCGAGGCATGGCGATAGGCCTGATCCCCGGAACCAGGGCTGACTACGGCTTCAACCGGCGCATTCATCTGCGAGTACCTAAACTCGTCAGCGTGGACATGCTGGCTCGCGCGCTAAAAGCTTCTTACAGCAGCATGGCTCAGCGGCGTATTGCCACCTATCGTCATAGTGTGCCGGCCCGCGTGATATCAGGAACGCTGAATCATCGTGGCTGGCAGCGCACACTCCATCAAATAAACGTAGTGAACCTGAGCCGGACCGGCCTTTGCCTGAACGCGGCGGAACCGCTGCCGCACGGCGCCGCCATCAGCATGAATCTGATGTTGCCTGAAGGCCCATCCTCACTGCATGCCAGTGGCCACGTGGTCTGGTCACATACCAGTGGACGCGCTGGTATAGCATTTGATGGGGCGCTAGGCCCGGAAATGAAGAAGCTGCAGGAGCAATTGGATAACTGGCTTCCACGCGAACTGGGAATGGTGGCAAGGACGGCTTGATCTTTTTGCAACCTCCGAGCGGAGCGGGGGACCCCTACAGCCACAAATTACTTATTGATCCCATCTTGATTTTGCGCATGAAAGCTTAAGGGTGGCGATTACCGCGACCCTTGCTTCTTTCCACAATTACCGGCGAGCATTCAGAGAATCCATGTACGTAGCGATCCATCGCTTTCGCTCGAGGTGAAAACTTAAACACCCACTGGCTGTTTCGATCGGTCACGCACCGGCACCGTCGTAAACCAGTTGTGCCGGTCGGGGGCCGTTCCATTCACGATGCCAAAAAATTCGCGCTGTAACGCGAGCGTGACAGGTCCCGTGGTTCCGTTGTTGATGTTGATCTTGTCGATGGAACGGATGGGAGTAATTTCTGAAGCGGTGCCGCAGAAGAAAACTTCGTCGGCCAGGTAAAGCATTTCGCGGGGAATCATCTGCTCAACCACGGGCAGGCCAATGTCGTCGCCCAGGGTAATAATGCTTTCACGCGTAATGCCGGGCAAAACGGAGTTGCCCAGCGGCGGCGTTAGCAGCTTGCCTTTGCGGACCACAAAAATGTTTGCTCCTGACGCTTCGCTCACGTAGCCATTCACGTCCAGCGCAATGCCTTCCACGTAGCCATTCACGATGGCTTCCATCTTGATGAGCTGTGAATTCATGTAATTCGCGCCGGCCTTGGACATTGCAGGCATGGTGTTTGGCGCGATTCGTGACCACGAAGAAACGCAGGCATCAACGCCTTCGCTGACATCGCCATGGCCAAGATACTTGCCCCACGGATAATTGGTCATATAGATCTCCGTGGGTGAATTGAAGGGATTGACGCCGGCTTCGCCGTAGCCCCGCATCACGATCGGGCGCAGGTAGCACGGCCACACGCCGTTTGCGGAAACAATCTCCAGAGCGGCGGCGCAAAGCTGGTCCAGGTTGTAATCGATCTCGATGCGGTAGATTTTGGCTGAATCCATGAGCCGCTGCATGTGATCCCGAAGCCGGAAAATGGCCGGTTTGCCTTCTGGCGCGTAGCAACGGATCCCTTCAAACACTGACGAGCCGTAGTTCACCACGTGGGCCATCACGTGAATCTGGGCATCCTTCCATGGAATCAGTTTCCCGTTGTGCCAGATTTTTTCCGTCGCTTGAATCGCCATTAGGGGGCTCCTTCAGTTTGGAGTGCTGCTGCCTGAACGCTATTCGGACTCCGTCCCGGGCTTCAGAACGGCCAAACGCACTCTACCACTAATTAGATAGAAAATTCAGGCGAACAGCACATTATATCTGACGGAAATTTCCCCGGCTAACATTAGATACGGCTGAATTCTTGAGCGTATCGATTACAAATGTTTGCCGGGGAAGCGATTCTACTGTCGTGAACCGGTTGCAGCTTGCGATTGTCCCGCTTTTTCCGGGGTTGCAGCATTCGGGGTGCTCTGCGCCACCGCCGTCGCAGGCGTATAAAGATACGTTTGCGGGTTCGCCATCATTGTTGGCATGGCGGCAAAAGGCTTGGAGTAGTCATTGGCGGCGTTCCAAAACAGGAATCCGTCCCCATGGTGCGCGTGGGACGTACTGACCTGCTTCAGGATGTATTCCGGCGAGTAAGTCTTGGTGCGCCAGTGGAACGCTTGGAGCCAGGGACGCAACACCACGCCAGTACCGGCCGTGACTTTTTCAAACCGGTCCATGGAAACGCCGATGAAATGCTCAGGCGCGTCGCCCGGCGCCGCGTAGCCGTCCATGCCAAAGAAGTGCGAGGGGTAGATCATGGGTGAAAGCACGTCACAGTGCTTCGCCATTTTCGTAATGTCCTGTCCCGTATGGCTCAGGTCCACCTGACGTTGCCAGGCCATGATGCCAAACACGTCGAGCGAAAGCAGCACGCCCATGGGGTGCAACTGCGCATAAGCGCGATCCAGGAAATTGGCGATCACATCATCACGGTGCAGTTTTGGGTCTTTCTGAAAGACAAACTCCGCGTCGGCCTGGTTGCCTTCGGCAGGGAACCGGACATAGTCAAACTGGATTTCGTCCACGCCGGACGCGGCCACATACTTGGCCAGCGCGATGTTGTAATCCTGAACTTCCTTATTAGAGCTGTCTGACCAGACCAGCTTGCCGTTTTCACGCCACGGCTGGTGCAGGCTTCTGGACTGCACCGCCAGCGCGCTATGGTTCTGGGCGATGTTGTCATCCCGGAAAAGCGCCTGCCGCGCAATCACGTGCATGTCCAGCGAATGCAGGAACCGCACATACTTCGGCAGATTGGTGATCGGATGGTTCTTGACCTTTTTTGCCAGCGGATGATCAAAAGGGATGTTGATGCTGCCGTCGCTGTCCTTAATATCAAAGACCACGGCATTTCCGCCCGCCTGCTTCCAGTGCCGGACCAACTCGATCCCGTGGGCGCTGCCCGCGGTCCCGCCCGTCATATATATGGCGCGGACCTCGGTCTCTTTGGGGAAGGGACGGCTTTTTTCCACAATGGGCTGCGGCTCAATGCCGGGAACCAGGATCACGTCGCCCTTCTTGAATGTGGTTTTGCCGTCATTCGCCTTGGCGATGGCGTCCACATACTCCGCCACTGTCATGTAAGAGGATTCCGTCAGATGCCCGCGAGCCAGGAACTGGGCGGTGGTTACCGCTTTTGCCGTTACTGAAATGGTTCCCGGAGGCAGTTCTTGTGGTTGTGCAGCGGCTGTTGGCGCGGAATTTTGCGTCGCGACGGCCGGTTTCTCGGAAGCGGAGGCTTTGATCTGGCCGTGTCGTGAAAATCCGACAACCGCAATAGTCAGCCCTAACGCAATCAGGGCGGCAGAGGAGATGAAACGAAACTTCTTGGGTAACATTTAGGCTCTTTCCCGGGGTCTTGCAGGCATCTTACCATGCATCCCGGTACTCTGATCAAAATGGCGTGAGTGTCTGGCCTTTTGTCACACACTCAGCATCTAACTGTTTGATGCATGTAGATGAATGTTGACGGATTAGTAATGACAACTCTGCAGCTTACATCTCCATCTCACATTTACACCTCCGAAATTGGGAGGAGTCCTCGATACAAAGAGGCAAGGAATTTATGAGGACCGGCTTTAATACTGCACTTGATCCCACACGGCGCAGCTCGGACGCGACGGATTTTGAAACCGCCTTGCGGCGGAAAATCGTTGGCCAGGACCCGGCCGTCGAAAAAGTGGTGGAAATTTACCAGATGTTTCTCGCGGGGTTGAACGCTCCTGGGCGTCCCGTTGGCAACCTTCTCTTTCTTGGGCCCACCGGCTCAGGCAAGACGCGCGTGGTGGAAGCCGTGGCGGAGTCGCTCTTCGGCGATCCCCGGGCGATCATCAAGATCGATTGCGCCGAATTCCAGCACAGCCATGAAATCGCCAAACTGATCGGCTCACCGCCCGGCTATCTGGGACATCGGGAGACGCACCCCCTGCTCACGCAGGAGGCGCTCAACCAGTGGCATACGGAGAAGCTTAAGCTCACGCTGCTGCTTTTCGACGAGATTGAAAAAGCCAGTGACGCGCTGTGGCAGCTTCTGCTCGGCATCCTGGATAAAGCTACGCTTACGCTGGGCGACAACCGCCGCGTGGATCTTTCCCAGTGCCTCATCGTGATGACCTCAAACCTGGGCGCGCACGAAATGGACGAATTGATGACCGGCGGTCTCGGCTTTGGCAATACCCGGCGTCCCAACCACATGGACGCCGCGCTGGACGATAAGATCACCCGCACGGCGCAAGATGCGGCCCGGCGTAAGTTTTCGCCGGAATTCATGAACCGCATCGACAAAGTGGTGGTTTTCAAGACCCTGAAGTCGGAACATCTTGAGCAAATCCTGGAAATTGAACTGGGAATGGTGCAACAGCGCATCCTGCAGGCAACCGGCAACAGCCAGTTCGTATTTTCCTGCACCGCTCCGGTCAAGGGCTTTCTATTGCAGGAAGGCACTGATCCCAAGTACGGCGCGCGGCACTTGAAGAGGGCCATTGAAAAGAACGTGGTTTTCCCACTGGCAAACCTGGTCGCCACCGGCCAGATCAAGCTGGGAGATTTCATCCGCATTGATCGCAAGGAAACGCAGATGACCTTTACCAAGGAAGCAGAAGGCGCGCTGGTACCGGTCCTGCTGGAAAAATATGGAGAATTGAATCCCGGATCGCCGCTTGCAGCCAAGGCGGGACGCGGCACTGGCAAGTCTCCTCGGGACTTTGGCGGGATTGCTCCATTGCTGGACCACAAGTAAGCGCGCCAAAAAAGAATCAGCCGCGAGTCAAGGCGAAACACGCTAACCGAATCAAGAAAAGGTTAGCGTGTTTTGTTGTATTCGCGGTTTTTGGCTTTCAAATTACTCAATTGCCAAATTACCCGAACAGCAAATCTTGTTTGATTCCCGCGCTACGCGCGTTCGAGACAGCAGGTCGGTGGGAATGGTTTTCGGCTGAAGCCATCCCTCGCATTACTTACCCACCAAAAATTCCGTTGTTTCTTTCAGGAAAAGATCAAGCTGGTCATGATGCACCCAGTGGCCGGCCTTTGGGACTTTTATCAGCCGGCAATGTTGCATGGCGCTGACGCGCGGATCGTTTTCCGGCACGGGAGCAAAGCTTTCCAGTCCCCAGAAGAGCAGCGTGGGCGAGGTGATCTGGCCGTAAATCTCTGAGGTGTCCGCCAGGTTGTGGCCAAAAGGCCCGATGGCGCGGGCATAGTTATCGAACTTCCACGTAAGGCAGCCCTCGGAATCCCAATTGGTGCCGTGGAGCGTGAGATGGCGCGCGACTTCATCACTCAGGTGCGGATTGGCTTCTTTCATCCGGGCCATGGCGGCGTCCAGGCTGGGGTAAGGTTTGCGCTTGCGCTTTTCAATGTCTCGCCGGGCCTCAAGCCAGTAGCGCAGCCGGTTGGAAGCTGGGCCGTGTACGCGATGGCTGGGCGGAAATCCAATGCCTTCAATCGAGACAGCCTTGCTGACTCGGTCCGGATAGATGCCCGCATAATGCAGCACGATGATGCCGCCGAGCGAATGGCCGACAAGGCGAATTGGAAACTCATCGATGATATCGAGCAGCGCGGAAAGGTCGAGCACATGCTCCGCTACGCTATACATGGCGCCGGGCGCCCAGGCACTGTTGCCGTGTCCGCGCAGGTCGAGCGCATAGACGTGATAATGTTCACGCAGAGAGCGGGCTACCCAATCCCAGTTGCGCGCGTGGTCAAGGCCGCCGTGGACGAGCACCAGCGCTGGCTTGCCGTCCTGGCCGTAATCCCAGAACTGGAGTTTGAGCCGGTCAGAATAAAAGAAGTGCGAAATTGGTTCCATGTTTGGTGGTTGAACGTAACCAAGCATTCTAAACGGGGATTGATGTTTTTACAGAACATGTGGCCGCCGGATCCCGCCGGATCGTTTGTGCCGTTGGCATGTTGCGCATGGGGTAGATATCGTGACGGGCAGTCAGGATCCATGATGGCAAAACGCTCTGCTGAAAAGCCGCAGCTCGCCCGTCTAACCGAGATCGCGCTCAAGCTTCCGGAAACCACCCGCAAGACCTATGGATCGCACGCCCAGTTCCTGGTCAGAAAAAAGACCTTCGCCTGCTTCCTGGATAACCATCACGGCGGTGGCATTGTTTCGATCAGCGGCAAGGTGCTCCGGCGATAATAAGGCCCTGGCAGAGGCCCAGCCCAAAAGATTTTATCTGCCGGCTTACATTGGATCGAGAGGCTGGGTTGCGTTGCGGCTGGACGTGGGCAAACTGGATTGGAGGTGAAGTGAAGTGGAGGAACTGCTAAAGGGAAGTTATGCTCTGCTTGCGCCCAAAAAATTAGCGGAGCAGGTGAAATCCGACGACTAAACTCCGGGCAGGCGATTACGCGCCATGGCTGATCGAACGGAACATCGCGTGCCTTGACAGAGCTATTCTGCAAACTTTAGACTCCGTTGCTCACGATTCAAGTGATCGTCAGCGACATCGTCTTCGCAACCAGCAGTATGAATCCCGGAGCCCTTATCGAATGGATGCCGTTACGAAAATTCGGTCGCACGCAAGAACGAGAGGAGCAAGGAACCATGTCATTACGCACAACCAAAATCTTGTCAGTCCTGGCGCTGGCTGTTTGCGCGTTGGGAATGGAGGCCCAGATGTTGCCTAATCCTTACGGACCACCCATCACCGTGGAAAACGCAAAGAAAGCCGCGGCCGCGGCGCTGGCGGAAGCCGTGAAAAACCACTGGGTAATGGCTGTCGCCGTTGTCGATCCCAACGGCACGCTCGTTTATTACGAGAAAACCGACAACACGCAGATCGGCAGCGCCAACGTTTCCATTAACAAAGCGCGCTCAGCGGCTTTGTATAAACGCCCGACCAAGGCATTTCAGGATGCGCTGGCCAGCGGCGGCGCCGGCGTGCGCGTGATGGCGCTGGAAGGCGCGGTGCCGGTGGAAGGCGGAGTGCCGATTCTTTTGGACGGCAAGATTATCGGCGCGATTGGCGTTTCCGGAGCCAACAGTGACCAGGACGGCCAGTGCGCCGTGGCCGGAGCAGCCGCGATTAAGTAGCGTTGAACAAGCAATGGCCTGCTACCACTGGGTTGGATGGCAGGCCGCTTTGTTAAACGCATGTAAAGGCGCGACCGGGCTCTTAGGCGCATCCAGCTGCTTGCAACCTGAGCTGCTGGATTCACATCTCAGCCAGTACCCCTGGGTGAGAGTGTGCCATGGTTCGCGCAAAAACTTCGTCAGCAGTTCTGCAGGATGTCCTGAAGATTTCTTTCGTTTTCATAGTTGTTTTTCTGATCGGCTGCGGCGGCGGAGCTGTTACTCCGCCTCCCGTCAACAACGGTCCATCACAGGCAGTGATCGCGTTTGCGTCCGGCTCCAGCACGATCGTGCAGGGGCAAAGCACCACGCTTACCTGGAGAGCCACGAACGCAGTTTCGTTTTCCATTGCGCCCGCTGTGGCGTCAGGAACGCTGCCTTTGACGGGATCAGCCACAGTTTCTCCATCGCAGACGACAACGTATATCGCCACGGCCATGGACGCGAACGGGAAGGCAGCTACAAATTCAATTACCGTGGCCGTGGTTCCCGCAGGCTCTGCACCGACGATGACTCTGAGCGTTTCTCCCGGTGTTGTGGCTGCCGGACAGACAGCAAATCTCACGTGGACAAGCACCAATGCCACATCGGTTGCCATTACGCCGGCGGTTTTAGGTGACGATGTTACCTCGGTTGCGCTTTCCGGCACAGCCGCGGTTTCCCCCACGGCCAGCACTACTTATACGGCGACAGCCACAGGCGCTGGAGGCGTTACGGCAACGGCCGTTGCAACTGTAAATCTTCTGGGCGTAACGCTGGTTGCCAGCCCGACAACGGTTGGTCCAGGACAGACCGCCAGCCTGACTTGGACCAGCGCGAATGCAGCTTCAGTAAGCATTGATCAGGGAATTGGCGCAGTAGCTCTCAGCGGAAATCAGATCGTCTCACCCGCCGCGACGACGATTTATACGATCACCGCAACAAACGGCTCAGCCACGGCCACAGCCACGGCGACGGTGAATGCGCCTCTGGCTGTGACTTTAAAAGCGAGTCCTGCGAACATCGCTCCGGGAAGCCAGTCAACTTTGACTTGGGCGTCGACGGGCGCTGCTTCGGTCAGCATTGATCAGGGCGTTCCGCCGATCTCTGGCCCTAGCGGCAGCGTCGCTGTCTCGCCCACGGCGAACACCACTTACACAATCACCGCCACGGACGCTCAAGGCCATACATCCACGTCTGCGGCCACGGTAAATGTTGTAACCAACAGTGGCTTGCAAGGCATTAAGCACATCATCGTGCTGCTCCAGGAGAACCGCTCGTTCGATAGCTACTTCGCCAAGCTTGGCGCGTATGCTTCTGCGAAATTCCCCGGCTATCAGATCAATGCCGGTTACGATCCCAACATCATCCTTCCGCTGTTTGATGGCACTACGGGGCATCTCTTCCATGAGCCAACTGTCCGGACAGACAATCTTTCGCCCTCGTGGGATGAAAGCCATTTTGATATTGACCAGCAGACGGACGGAACCTTCAAGATGGATCGTTTCGCCCTGACGAGCCATTCGGTTTCGTCACCCACCGATCCCAAAGGCCTGCGTGCTCTGGGGCAATACGATGACAGCGACCTTCCTTATTACTACGAACTTGCCACTCAGTTTGCCACCAGCGATTCATTCCACTCGTCGCTGCTGGCCAACACCGTGCCCAACCGCCAATATATGTTCTGCGCGACCAGCCAGGGGAGAATTTTCCCCTCGCCCTTTGGCCATCCTTTGTGGACCTGTCCCACGATCTTCTCCAGCCTGCAAAAAGCGGGAGTGAAATGGGGATATTACGATAAGGATGGAAGGTTCCTGGCTGGGTTCCAGGATTATGCAGATCCTACTGTCGGCAACAACGGCGCCAACCCGGCCTTTGGCCCGATCCAGTCCTACTTCGATATCCTTGCTCGCCCCACAGCGGACGACGATCTGCCCTCGTTTGTCTGGATCGATCCCGGTTCCGGCGGCAGCGGACTTGATGAGCATCCTGACAACAATATTCAAACAGGCGCAGCTTACGTAAAAACCATTATCGATGCCCTGATGAACAGCCCCGCATGGCATGACTCCATCTTCATCCTGGCGTATGACGAAGGCGGCGGACTCTATGACCACGTGCCGCCGTTCACCGTTGTTCCCCCGGACGCGACTCCGCCGCAGCTCGGTCCCGGCGATCTGCCTGGCGATTTCACGCTGAGTGGTTTCCGCGTGCCGATCATCGTCGTCTCGCCATTCGTGAAGCCTCACTTTGTTTCTCACACCAATCGCGAACTCACGTCAATCCTCAAGCTGGTTGAAACGCGCTTCAACCTGGCGCCGCTCACCGCGCGTGACGCCGCGGCAGACGACATGACGGAGTTCTTTGACTTTATCAATCCGCCGGCCTTCCTCACACCGCCTGCTTTGCCCGCCCAGCCTGTTACTGGTCTGGATGACATCACCAAGCAGGCTCCTCCGCAGTAGTACACGCTGCGTAGTCGGTAAAGGCCGCAAACTCGCGTTGCGGCCTTTTTATTTTTAGGCGCTCAGTCCTCTCTATTAGCATTAGGAGCGGAGGCGGCTTTACTTGGTTATCACACTGCTCATTGCGATCGTCGCGGTGCTGTTTTTACAAGCGCTGGCACAGCTTCTTTGCGTGCGCCGGGACGCTCGCAAGTTTCCCCCGCCGGGCAGGACCATCAATACTTCGCATGGCAGCATGCATGTGCGGCAAATGGGTAGCGGCGGTCTAGCGATCATCCTTGAAGCCGGCATCGCTGCCTCGTCGCTGAACTGGAGCATCTTGCAACCGCAGCTGGCCGAGTTTGCCGCGACGTACAGTTATGATCGCCCCGGCTTTGGCTGGAGCGCGCCGTCCGGACGGGAGTGCACACTTCAGGAAATGTCAGACGACCTCCACGCGGTTATCACCGCCCTCAAGATCACAACTCCGTATGTTCTTGTAGGACATTCGTTCGGCGCATTGATCCTGAGTGTCTATGCGCAGCGCTTTCCAGAGGAATTGGCCGGCATCATTCTTGTCGACCCGCTCACGCCTGAGGAGTGGATCAAACCGGATCGCTCGCAACGCTGGCAATTGTGGCGCGGCGTATGGTTTTCACGCGCAGGCGCCGCGCTCGGCGGCATTGGCGTGCTCCGCTTCTGCCTATGGCTGCTGCTGCAGCGCGGCAATAGCGCCGTACCTCGGCGCGTGCTGGGCCTGTTCGGCGGCAAAGCCAGTGAGACAGGAGAACGGATCGTAAATGAGCTGGCCAAGCTTCCGCCGGAAACCGTTCGCCTGATTCGCGAACGCTGGAGCCACGGAAGATTTTTTCTGACCATGTCCAGGTACATACAAACGCTGCCAAAGACCGCCGCTGAAGCTTCACGCTTTCATATTCCCTCGCACATCCCTGTCACGGTGATTTCCGGCGCGCACCAGCCGCCCGTGCGCCTGGCTGACCATCAGGCTATGGCCGCGCGTTCATTGCGCGGCAAACATCTCATTGCTGAAAAAGGCGCGCACTGGGTCCATCTTGACCAGCCTGAGCTGATTGTGGAAGCATTCCGAGAAATGGCAGAAAAACTGAAGGCGGAAAGTATTGAGAGCCTCAATAGAAAATAATTACCACCTGGCTCCTCAGTGTTTCTCTGTTCTCCGTATGTAGGTTTCTCTGATCCGCGTTGTTCCGTGTAAATCCGTGGTAAGTTTTGCTTTCAACTTCGGCGATCTTTGGCAATTCTGGCAGATCTGCCAATCTCCCCTTTGTGTCCTTTGTGGTTCCAGGTTGTGCATATTAAAATGCAATGCGGAACCCTCAATCATTCATGAAAAAAGTCGTTGAACGGGAAAAGAACAAGAACTATTACCGCGTGCTCCATGTCCCCATCTGGATATGGGTGTTCTGGATTCTACCTGGCCACCTCACCGCTGATCTCTATGCCCACGGTCCTGACCGCCGTCATTGGATCTGGCTGGCAATCGTAACTGCCGTTTGCATTTGGCGCGGATTCGCCGGACGCCTCCCGGGCGGCGAGCCGCGTCCTTATATTACCCACTACGGCGAGCCTAAACCGAATCTCTGGTATCGCGTTGTCTGCTACACCGCTGCGTGGATTGACCTGCTTGTGCCGTTCACCATCAACCTGATCGGCTTGGCCATCAATTTTTTCTTTGGCCGCTGGATCATCAACGATCTCTTTTACAAGCTTTATTATCCGCTGGGCGCCGCCTTTGTGCTTGCGACGATTCTGGATTTCACGCCGCGCGCGGCCCGCTCCACCCGCGATGAAGGCGCGGAAAAAGGCTGGTTCTACGTTGCCGTGTGGACTGTGGTTCCCACGCAGCTTGCCGGCTGGGCCATGTGGCGGTTGGGGAAATACTTCGATCTCTCACCAGCAAGCCTGGGGCAGGTCCGATTGCTCACGTTCCTGATCGTCGCAGGCACTTTCTTTGCGCTGGGACTGCTGGGCAAACTGCCGCGCAGCCAGCGCTACCATATTCCTGAAGGCGTGATCTCTGATATGCCGGTGTCTGCGGGAGCTTAGATTGGTGGAGTGTCTTGGCCAGATAGGTTCCCGAATCTCTAGCAATCACCGAAAGAAACAGTTCCTTACGGAAAAAACGGCCCGGCGTGCTGGTGAACTCGCCGAGCCATTGCCTTCAAAAAGTAACAACTCTCAGATGTTGAGATCCACGAACACTGCGGCATGGTCTGAAGCTGCTTCCACCGGTTTTGTGATCTCCGGAAAATGAGGGAAGTTTCCCCAAACACCTCTACGCTCAATGCCGCCCGAGACGACTTTGTCGGCCAGCTTGGGAGACATCAGGATGTAGTCGAACTTATCCTTCTTTTTGCCGGGGCCGAAAGTTCCGGGTAGACCATCACCAACAAACTTGGGGTGGTCC
>DAHUXR010000319.1 GCA_027307045.1 Acidobacteriaceae bacterium | reverse complement strand
GACCCTGCTTCTCGACCTCGTCCGTACCGGGATTGAAAACGACTTCGAACGGGTCGTCTTTCCGCAATATCCCGAATTACGTGAGGTGAAGCGTGTGCTGGAGCGCGATGGGGCGTTTTATGCCTCGCTTTCAGGTTCCGGATCGGCGATTTACGGGCTGTTTCGCGCCCGGACGGCGGCCATAAAGGCAGCTGCCAGACTGAGGGCCAGCGGGGTTCCAGCGTTGGCGACGAGTACGCTGGCGCGGCCGCAATACTGGCGGAAGTTTCTAGTTTCAGGTTTCTAGTTTCAAGTAGACTAGGTGCTCTCAAGCAATCCTTCTCGAAACTGGAAACTTGAAACCAGGTTTTGGGCCGTCGACTAATGGTAGGTCAAGTGCCTTTGGAGCACTTTGTCTAGGTTCGAATCCTAGCGGCCCAGCCAAGAAAACAGCTGTCAGCTATCAGCCGTCAGCTCTCAGCGAGGGCAAACGGTTCAAGCTGATGGCTGAAAGCTGACAGCTGAGAGCTACTATGGCAACTCTTGCGACAGCGACGGAGAAG
>DAHUXR010000318.1 GCA_027307045.1 Acidobacteriaceae bacterium | reverse complement strand
CAAGGACCCGAGCGTCCTTCGGGCTGTCGCTGCCCTCTATCGCGATAGCGGCAACTACGACCAGGCAATTGCCACCCTTCAAAGGGTTGTGCGGCAGCATCCGGACGCGCTGGCCGACCTCGGGTACACCTATGGTCTTGCCGGCAAGAAAGACGAGGCAGCAGCCACGTATTCCGAAGCGGCGAACCGCTTTCCCAAGCAGGCTGGATTGCAGCTCAGCGCGGCACAAGCCCTTGTAACGGTCGGGAAATTTGATCAGGCCAACAGTTTTCTGGATCGAGCAGCTTCGTCTGACGCGAACAACTATCGCCTGCACGCGATCCGCGGCCAGATGTTCAGCCTTGAAGACCGCAACGAGGACGCAATCCGCGAATATCAGGCAGCGATCCAGAATTTGCCGCAAGCAGTTCCCGAAGGGCCGCTCTATCCGGTTTCGTTACACCTCAGCTTGTCAGAGATATATCGCCGTACCGACCAGACTCCCCAGTCCAACTCGGAATTGCAGGCCGCACGAACAGCACTGAATAACGTACCCGGCACTGAC
>DAHUXR010000317.1 GCA_027307045.1 Acidobacteriaceae bacterium | reverse complement strand
CGCTGCGAATCTGTTGCGCGATCTTCGTTCCGTCGAGGATGAGGGCTGGCATGATTTGGGCTTCCGGCGCGGCTTCGAGCCTCCGGAAGTCAAATTTTACACTGACGGCAGCAGTCTCGGCGGGAAGTCACTCACCACAGAGGCACGGAGCCACGGAGAAACCACGAAAATGGCTGCTGGTTTTTCACAGATTCAATCGGGTGAAAGTGGCGAGGTCTGTTTTTCCTTGCTTTCTCCGTGCCTCCGTGTCTCCGTGGTGATTTCACGTCCCTCTGTGCGTATCGTCACACTCGAAGCACAGGCTGTGTCGTACAATCTACCGGTCATGATTGCTAAAGATCTTCTGGAAATCCTGGTCTGTCCAGCGTGCAAGCAAGCGCTCGAGTACCGGCAAAACCCCGAAAGCTTGAAGTGTACGAAGTGTCACCGGGTTTATGCGGTGAAGGACGATATTCCCATCATGCTCATCGATGAGGCGACGATCGAAACTTAGGGCGGCCCGGAACCACGCACGCTGAACTCGGCGGATTTTCGGAAAGGGAGGTTC
>DAHUXR010000316.1 GCA_027307045.1 Acidobacteriaceae bacterium | reverse complement strand
TCTGACGTATTCGTTGCTTATCTGCTGGCACGCAACATCCGTTATGAAGAGGACCTGGTTGACCAACTTTTTAATTCCAGCGAGAAGCGGCTGGCCCGAGTCCTGCTGATGCTGGCCCACTTTGGCAAAGAAGGAGTGCCGGAGACTGTTGTTCCCAAGATTAGCCAGGAGACCCTCGCCGAGATGATCGGCACCACCCGTTCGCGCGTGAGTTTCTTCATGAACCGGTTCCGCAGACTGGGCTTCATTCACTACTCAGGCGGCATCGAAGGCGGCCTGCAGGTACACAGCTCGCTCTTGAACGTGGTTCTACACGATTGAGTTCTGCCCAACTCCTCCTTCAGGCAGATTACCAAGTGGTCAATTTTGACCAGTTTCCCCACAGTCGCGCGCGAGACAATTTTCAGATGCGCCCGCTTTCCTGGATGCATGAACTGCTGAGCTGTTTCCGAACGTTAGCAAGTCCCAGATTCATTGTTTGAGCGCAAGTGCAGTGCCCGATCCATCCCGGGTACAAGGAGGCAATCACGCGTGCGTGTTCATCTGAT
>DAHUXR010000315.1 GCA_027307045.1 Acidobacteriaceae bacterium | reverse complement strand
CCCACGCACGCCGCGCCCAGCTTGAAGCGCCCGATATTCAAAATGTTGAAAGCGATGTGGTGCCCTTTGCCGGCTTCGCCGAGCAGGTTCTCCACCGGAACTTTGCAGTCGGCCAGAATCAGCGGGCAGGTCGACGACCCGCGAATTCCCAGCTTGTGCTCTTCGGCGCCCACCGAGAAGCCCGGCGTGTTGCGCTCGATCAGGAACGCCGAGAATTTCTCGCCGTCGATCTTGGCGAACACCGTGAACAGGTCGGCGAATCCGCTGTTGGTGATCCACATCTTCTCGCCGTTCAGGATGTAGTGTTTCCCATCAGGTGAAAGCACGGCGCGCGTCCGGCAGTTCATGGCGTCGCTGGCCGAGGACGATTCCGAAAGCGCATAAGCCCCGATCCACTCGCCGGTCGCCAGTTTCGGCAGGTACTTCTCTTTTTGCGCCGGAGTTCCGTACCAGACGATGGGCAGCGTGCCGATGCCGGCATGCGCGCTGAACGCCACCGAGAAACTGGCCAGCTGGCTCATGTTCTCGGCGATCAACGCCGAGGTTAC
>DAHUXR010000314.1 GCA_027307045.1 Acidobacteriaceae bacterium | reverse complement strand
CAAGCCGCCCGACATCGCATAGAAGGTGGGAAAAATGAGGATGGCCGCTTCAGCCACTGATTTGAAAACGAGGTAAAGCAGCAGGAAGATTACGAAGAAGACCACCGGCAAGATGATCAACAGCCGCTGTCGGGCGCGGACTTCAAATTCGTATTCGCCGGCCCAATGCCAGGTGTAACCCGCAGGTAAAGAGACGGACGTTTGGAGGAGACGCGTCGCACGATCGACGTAGCCGCCATAATCGTTGGTCTTGAGGTTGAGATATACATACCCGGTCAGCGCGCCGTCTTCGTCGCGGATCATGGCCGGCCCGCGTGAGAACGATACGCGCGCGACTTCGCTGATGGGAATCTGTTCGCCGGTTGGGGTAGGGATGAGAGCTTTGCCGATTGCCTCGGGGCTATCGCGAAAGTCACGCTGATAGCGAACCGCAATGGGAATGCGTTGCCGGCCTTCGACATTTTCGGCGATGTTGGCTCCGCCGATTTCGGAATTGATGACGCGCTGAACGTCGGCTACGGTCAATCCATAGCGCGCCGCAACAGGCCGA
>DAHUXR010000313.1 GCA_027307045.1 Acidobacteriaceae bacterium | reverse complement strand
GCTCGGCCTGGGTTACGACTGGGCTACTGAAGTCACCACCTGCCTGCCCGACTACTACAAGTGGAACCAGTGGTTCTTTCTCCGCATGTACGAGAAAGGCCTGGTCTATCGCAAGAAGAGCAAAGTGAACTGGTGCCCGGAGTGCGCGACTGTCCTAGCCAACGAACAGGTGATCGATGGCCGCTGCTGGCGTCACGAAGACACGCTGGTAGAGCAGCGCGACCTGGAGCAGTGGTTCTTTCGCATTACCGCCTATGCCCAGGAACTGTTGGACGGCCTGGACAAGCTGGACGGCTGGCCAGAGAAGGTGCGCACCATGCAGCGCAACTGGATCGGCCGCAGCGAAGGCACCGAGGTCGATTTCACCTTCGAGCGCAGCATCAAGGATATTCGCGAAGAAGCTGCGGGCATCATCACGCCGGAAGGCAACGTAAAGCGCGCCAAGATCCGCGTCTTTACCACGCGCGTGGACACGATCTTTGGCGCCACCAGCGTGCAACTGGCGCCGGAGCATCCGCTGGTTGTGGAACTGGCGGCCGCCGATCCTGGCCTT
>DAHUXR010000312.1 GCA_027307045.1 Acidobacteriaceae bacterium | reverse complement strand
CATCTAAGGGATGAAGAGTTCATGCTTCGCGTAGAAGGCCTCAAGAAGGTCTTCCGGTCCGGTGCATCGGACCTGGTGCTCTTTGAGAATCTGTCGTTCGCAGTGAAGCGAGGAGAAATGCTCGCCATCGTGGGTGAGTCGGGCGCCGGGAAAAGTACCTTATTACACATCCTGAGCGCTCTTGATCGGGCTTCCGCAGGTGACGTATACTGCGCCCACTTGCGACTTAATTCCTTGTCCCAAGACGAAGCCGCAACCTTTCGCAACCGCGAAACCGGCTTTGTATGGCAGTTTCACTACTTGCTGCCGGAATTCACGGCGGCGGAGAACGTTGCCATGCCGTTGCTGCTTCGGGGACAAACGTGGGAACAGGTTGAGCCGGAAGCCTCACGCTGGCTGCGTGAGGTCGGACTGGAGCAGCGCGCGCATCATCGCTCGGGAGAGCTCTCGGGCGGCGAGCAGCAGAGGGTTGCCCTCGCCCGTGCGCTCATTACGGGGCCCAAGTTGTTGCTCGCCGATGAGCCTACGGGAGATCTGGACGGACAGACGGCGGAAGCTG
>DAHUXR010000311.1 GCA_027307045.1 Acidobacteriaceae bacterium | reverse complement strand
CGATCTGAATACGCGCCCGCGCACCACGTACCTGGCGGCAATTCGCAATCCGAATCCTGAGTTGGAGAGCTAGCGGAGCACCTCGAGAATGGCGAGACCAACAGAAGTTGAAATTGGCGAGCAGAAGGCCCCGGTAATCCAGCCTGGGCATACTTTTGCCAGCATTACCAACAAGGTCGCCTCGATCGTGCTGCGCCGGCCGGTCACCAATGGCTGGCTGCTGGGGATGGCGATCTGTTTCGGTATCTTGCAGTGGTTCCTCTTTGCCGTCTGCTGGCTCTTTTACAAGGGCGTAGGCGTCTGGGGTGTGAACATCCCCGCCGGCTGGGGATTCGCGATCGTCAACTTCGTCTGGTGGATCGGTATCGGCCACGCCGGTACGCTGATCTCCGCAATTCTGTTGTTGTTGCGGCAGTCCTGGCGTAACTCGATCAACCGCTTTGCGGAAGCGATGACACTTTTTGCAGTGGCTTGCGCAGGCATGTTCCCGGTGTTCCACCTTGGGCGTCCGTGGCTGGCTTATTGGTTGTTCCCGTACCCGAACACGATGTCGTACTGGCCG
>DAHUXR010000310.1 GCA_027307045.1 Acidobacteriaceae bacterium | reverse complement strand
TCGCCGGAGTCAGGACACTTTACGTCGACAATCTTGATGACCGCAGCCGGAACATTCACAAGCAGGCGCTCTCCGCTAGTTTCCAGCAAGATTTGATAATGACGGTCGAGCAGTTGCTGCATCAGCGGAATCAATTCGCGCTCCTGGAGCATCGGCTCGCCTCCGGTGATCTCGACCAGACCTCCGCCGGGACTGAGGCGCGCGACTTCCTCAAGAATCTGCTCCATCGTCATCTGGCGGCCGCCGTGAAACGTATATTCACTGTCGCACCAGGAGCAGCGCAGGTTGCATCCGGTAAGGCGCACGAAGACACAGGGCAAGCCCGCGTAAGTCGATTCACCTTGTAACGATTTGTAGATTTCCGTTATTTGCATGGACGCGGGGGGCGAGCTTCGCTCGACCGGACAGCCGAGGCGGCTGTCCCTACATGATCCTACTCACTGTACTTCGCCGTCGTGGTGTCCGTCTCAAACACGGTCACGTCCTTCACACGCACACGGCCCTGAGTCACGCTCTGCAGGCGGGCATTCGATTCGTCGTAGAAATATTTGGCAAGATTCTCG
>DAHUXR010000030.1 GCA_027307045.1 Acidobacteriaceae bacterium | reverse complement strand
CAACAAACTGGTTTCCATTGAGGGCGATCCTGAATCTCCCATCTCCCGGGGACGGCTCTGCCCCAAGGGAGCGGATAGCTATGAGCTCCTGACCCACGCAAATCGCGAGTTGAAGGTGAAGTACCGGAAACCGTTCAGCAGGAAATGGGAAAGCCTTGATCTTGAAACGGCGATGGACATGATCGCTGACCGGCTCTGGGACGCGCGCGAACGGTCTTTTGTCGAAAAGCAGGATGGACAAACCCTGATGCAGACCAAGACGGTCGCGCACCTGGGCGGCGCAACGCTCGATAACGAAGAAAATTACCTGATCAAGAAATTGTTTACCGGCGGTCTGGGCATGGTGTGCATCAGCAATCAGGCCCGAATATGACACAGCTCCACGGTGCCCGGTCTGGGCACGTCATACGGTCGCGGCGGAGCCACCACAGCGCAGCAGGACCTGCAATATTCTGACGCCATCCTGATCATGGGCTCGTCCATGGCGGAAAATCACCCGGTCGGGTTCCAGTGGGTGATGGAAGCGCGCGAAAAAGGCGCAAAAGTCATTCACGTTGATCCGCGTTACAGCCGCACATCGGCGATGGCGGATTACTGGCTGCCTTTGCGGCCCGGATCGGACATTATTTTTCTTGGCGCGTTGATCAAGTATGTCATCGACCATGAGAAGTATTTCCGCGAATATGTAGTCCATTACACCAATGCTTCCACGCTGCTGCGCGACGACTTTCGCGATACGGAAGACCTGGGCGGAATCTTTTCCGGCTGGAACCAGGAGGAGAAGCAGTACGATCCAAAAACCTGGCTCTATGAAGGTTCGCCGTCAAAGGCTTCAGGCGGAGTGTTTGCCGGACACTCAAAGCATGGCGGTGGGCATGGCAAAGATCGCGGCGGCGAGGCGGGCGATCTGGGTGAGCACAAAAACGATCCCAGCCTGGAAAATCCGCGCTGCGTTTTCCAAGTGTTGAAAAAACATTTTGCCCGCTACACACCAGAGCTGGTTGAGTCCTCTTGCGGTATTCCGAAAGAAAAATTTCTGGAAGTAGCAGAGGTCTACAGCTCAGCTTCAGGTCCTGAGAAAACCGGAGCGATCTGTTATGCCGTCGGCTGGACGCAGCATTCAAAAGGCCCGCAGATTATCCGTGCCGCCGCCATCCTGCAACTGCTGCTTGGCAATACCGGACGCCCCGGCGGCGGAGTCATGGCCCTGCGCGGCCACGCCACCATTCAGGGATCAACAGACGTTCCCACTCTTTACGACATTCTGCCGGGTTATCTGCCCATGCCTTTTTTCGAGGACGATTCCAATACCCTGGACACCTATCTGAAGAAGCACACGTCTGCTGCCGGCTGGTGGAACAACTTTGATAAGTACGCCGTGAGCCTGCTTAAGGCGTGGTACGGAGATGCCGCAACCGCCGAAAACGAATTTGGCTTTCACTTTCTGCCGCGCGTAACCGGCGACCATTCTGAATACGGTTACTGGCTTGATATGGCCGACGGCAAGCTGGAAGGTCTCTTTGTGATGGGACAGAATCCGGCTGTGGGAGCGGCCAACGGAAGACTCGAGCGCTCCGCGCTGGCCAACCTGAAGTGGCTTGTTGTCCGCGACTTTGTCGAGACCGAGACAGCCGCATTCTGGAAAGATTCGCCGGAAGTGCAACGCGGGGAACTTGATCCGAAGAAGATCGCGACGGAAATCTTCTTTATTCCCGCGGCCGGCCATGCGGAGAAGGAAGGAAGTTTCACCAACACGCAACGCCTGTTGCAGTTCCATGAAAAAGCCATCGATCCACCGGAAGATTGCCGCAGCGAAACCTGGTTCATGTATCACCTGGGACGGAGACTTAAAGCCAAGGCCGCCAAAGAGCAGACATCGCGCAATGCCGCATTGAACGCGCTCACGTGGGACTACGAGACGCACGGCCGGCACGCCGAGCCTAAGGTTGAAGAGATCATTGGTGAAATCAATGGCTATCGGGTAAACGATCGAACGCTGGTTTCAGGCTATAAAGAACTAAAGAGTGATGGTTCTACAGCGTGCGGCTGCTGGATCTATTCCGGCGTAATGCCCGCGCCTGCAGAAAACAAGGCGCGCAAGCGCGAACCCAAAGGCCGCTATGGACACGGATGGGGCTACGCATGGCCAAGCGATCGGCGGATTTTGTACAACCGCGCCTCTGCGCGTCCCGATGGCAAACCGTGGAGCGAGCGCAAAGCTCTGGTGTGGTGGGACGCTGACGAGAAAAAATGGACAGGGCACGATCAAGCAGACTTCACAGAAGACAAGGCGCCGGATTATCGGCCAGAGAAAGGCGCGAGGGGTGACGATGCAATTGCCGGTGATAAACCATTCATCATGCATCCGGACGGCGTGGGATGGATCTGGGTTTCCAGCGGGCTGAAAGACGGTCCTCTGCCAACGCATTATGAGCCACTGGAAAGCATAGTAGCGAACCCGCTTTACCCGGAACATGGCACGAATCCTGCGGCAGACAAGAAAGAACGCCCTGACAATGCCTATGCGTTCCCTTCCGGCGACGAACGCTTCCCTTACCTGCTGAGCACATACCGATTGACCGAGCACCACACCGGCGGAGGCATGAGCCGATATCTGCCGCACCTGGCGGAACTGCAGCCGGAACTGTTTGCGGAGATCTCTCCACAGTTGGCGGATGAGATCGGGGTGCGGACCGGGGAGTTTCTCACTGTTACCACGATGCGCGGAATTTTAGAAGCACGCGCGCTTATCACGGAGCGTAACCAGCCACTGGTAATCGACGGCAAGATCAGGCACACGATCTGCCTGCCTTATCAATTCGGCTACAAGGGTCTGGTCACGGGCGACGTGCCCAATGATCTGCTCTCACTTTCCGAAGAGCCAAACGTGCGCATTATGGAAACCAAGGCGCTGGTGTGCAACGCGCATCCCGGCCGCGTGCCCAAGAGCGCACAAGCATTGAAAATCTGGCGACGGGACCTGCGGAGGACGGCATGAGCACAACGGCTTTTTTGACCGATTCCACACTGTGCATCGGCTGCAAGGCCTGTGAAGTGGCGTGCAAGGAATGGAACCAACTGGGAGAAGACGGCCTTGAGTGGAGCGGAAATTCCTATGACAACACCATGGCCGTCGGGCATTCCACATGGCGGCATGTGAAGTTTGTGGAGAACCCTCCGGAGATCGGACGAGGAGGTAACGCTGCAGAGCAACTGCCCGCGTGGGGCTTCTCTTCAGACGTATGCAAGCATTGCGAAGTGGCCGGTTGTCTTGAAGCATGCCCGACGGGCGCAATCGTGCGCATGGAGTTTGGAGCGGTATTCATTCAGCCCGACATTTGCAACGGCTGTTCCTACTGTGTTGTGAGTTGTCCGTTTGGCGTTGTCGAAAAGAATGAAGATGATGGCCGAGCGTTCAAGTGTACGTTCTGCTCTGACCGTCAGCGGGCAGGCTTGCAGCCGGCCTGTGCCAAAGCTTGCCCAACTGAATCCATCAAATTCGGGCAGCTTGAAGATCTGCGACGCGAGGCTGATGAGCGACTGAAAGTGCTTGATGCACGCGGGGTAACAGACGCAGTGATCTACGATCCAAAACAATCCAGCGTCAAAGGAATACATTCACTGTTTCTGCTCCGTGGCGATCCACGTACGTACAATCTGCCGCCGAACCCTGAAGTCCCCACCACCTACTTAAAAAAAGCATGGCAGTCTGCCGCGGTGGCGGCTGGAGCGATGCTGGGCGTGACACTGCTGGCCTTTTTGGGAGGCAAACGATGAGCCGAGTTCCTTTACCTGAACTTCCAGGACGCATTCCAGATACACAAAGCGAACGACGGTTGACGGCCCTGCGTCGCGAAGCCGCGCGGTCTGGCGTGGTCCCAGGCAAAGGAGTGGCGCCGCAGGGGGCGCCGTTTCCACACGCCTCGCCAATGACCGGGTACTACGGAGTGCCGCTGCTCAAAGAACCGCAGTGGAAGCCGGAGGTACCGCTGTATTTTTTTGTAGGCGGTGCGGCTGGGGCTTCGGCGGTGATCGCGAACATGGCAAACTGGTTGAGCAAAGATCGCGAGCTGTTGCGCGGTGCGCGATGGATGGCCGCTGGCGGAGGCGCTCTGTCGTCAGCGCTGCTAATCAAAGATCTGGGGATGCCCTCTCGCTTCCTGAATATGCTCCGGGTGTTCAAGCCGCAAAGTCCCATGAGCATGGGAGCGTGGACGCTCTCAGCTTTCTCCAGCTTCTCCGCGGCGGCTGCCTTTGCTAATTTGATGCGAGAAAGACTTGGGCCTTTTATTGCCATCCGTCTGATGGAAAATGTGGCGGGAGCGCTGGCCGCAGCGACTGGACTTGTGATGTCGAGCTATACAGGAGTGCTGATTGGCGCAACCGTCATACCGGTATGGAATGAAAACGTCGGCACACTGCCACAACATTTTGCCGCTTCAGGACTCAACTCGGCCGTCTCGCTGCTGGAAATTCTGGGACACGACGATAGCCGCGCGCTGAATCTGCTGGGAATTTCCGCGTCATGCTACGAATTGGCTGAAGGAGTGCTGCTGGAAAGTAAACGCCATCGCATCAATGAGCCTTTGCGCAAAGGCTGGAGTGGCGCGATGGTGAGAGCGGGTGGTGTCCTGTCCGGACCGGTGCCGCTGGCATTACGTTTTGCCTATGCAATAAGCGGCAACAAGAAGCTCCGCCGAGCGGCAGCATGGTCCAGCGTTGCCGGTTCCCTGCTCACGCGTTTTGGCTGGGTACAGGCTGGACGCGCATCGGCACGGGACCATCGCATTCCGCTGGATCTCCCGGAAGGCACGGCTGAAGTCAGGAAGACGAGCCATCAAATTGCCTTGCAGAAGCTGGCGTAGAGATTCAAGTTGAATCAGATGATGTTAAAGAAAAAGGACCGACGTTATCCTTGGCTGCTATTGAGAATTTCTGGGGACACAGACATGATTCAGATATTGCTCGGCATCCTGACATAGCATCTGGCATTTATGGCAGCGAATTGGGCCTTTGACAGCAACTTTTGGACGGGAAGCCGGAGGAGTATTCACATTGGGTGGGGTCATAGTTTCAAATTACGCGCTCCGGGCACTTCCTGCAAGATGAATCGACGAGCGCAGTTGTTTAGTGCTTTTCCAGGGTCAAAAGACCGCATCAGCATGATTCCGATGACCCGCATGGATTTCTTAGGTTTCATCTCGATTCGGTGATATACTAAGACTTCCCGTTAAGTGATTCACCAACGGTTAGCGAGCCGGTCCAGCCTCAAAGCGACAACCCACCTCACAAATACCAGTCAATCTTCTTCAGCAGGAATATCAAAAAACAAAGGAACAACTACAAATGGAACAAGGAATTGTGAAGTGGTTTAACGACGCAAAAGGATTTGGATTTATTACCCGTAACAGCGGCGATGGAGACGTGTTTGTGCACTTCTCCGCCATCCAGTCCAGCGGTTTCCGCAGCCTGCCAGAAGGCCAGGCGGTGGAATTTACCGTGACCAAAGGCCCCAAAGGCCTGCAGGCTGAGAACGTAAAAGTTCTGTAAGAACCTGAATCACTGCCCGGATGCTTTCAAGCTCCGGGCAGTTCTGCGTTTTTGGCTATTTGGTTTGCTTTAACACGCTGCGGGGACTAGTCTTTAAGACAAGGTAGTCGCTCTCTGCGTCGCATCTCTGGATTTATCGACTCCATTCTCGCGATGGCACTCTGCACAACTGAATCCGGAGGATTATCCTCCTGGTCGTACCAACGCATTGGGAAGGTCGTTCTTCTATGGACCCGAGTACAGTTTGTCTCAGCGTGTTCGTTGCCCTGATTTCCATGGTCGCTATGTTTCGGATATACAAAATGAATTCGTTCAGGATCAGGGTGGTGGGATACAGATCGCAAACGATGTGTCATGCGTGCCATGCCATCACGGCCCGGGCAGAGGCCAACTGCCAGCATTGCGGAAAGCCGCTGCGAGCCGTATGAATCGCATCCGAACACTTCCCTGCTTAGCTTCCATGCCATGCGCCGGTCTTCTATGCGCGTAAGTTCCAAAAGCTTTTCTTTATCCACTGGCGTGCTGATGCTGCTGGGCGGCGCCGCGTGGCTATGCGCGCGAGCCATCCCGAAATGCACCCACGGCGAGAAGAGTTATTCTTTCCCAATCACCAGGGACGGCAAGACTACCCGGACCTGTTACAAATGCGGCCATAGCCGTGAATACGACATGGCGACCATGCGTTTCCTGACCGGCCACTTCGTCAGCTCGCCGCATAAATGACTGTGCACAATTGAACAGTGCACAATTGAACAGTCTTTCATTCCTGAGAGGAAGTATGCTCTGCCTATGTCCCCGGTCCAATTCTTGCATTTGATCATTGCCGCGAACAAAGCCCTCATTGAGTCCCAGTGTGTGAGCTGTGGTTCGTGGGTTGCCGCTGGCCCCAGCGAGGACAGGCCCGCCATCGCTGAATCGGCCCACCATTGCCCTGTGTACTGAATGTCTTCAGTGCGCGGTTACCTTGGACAGATGGGAGACCGCCCGGAACCAAACAGTCGCCATTCCGATTAGCAAGAAAATTTTGAGGAGAAGAAAATATGAGCACCACGCCAGCAGTTAATCCAGAGCCAAATGCCGTGCCTGAGACCAAGGTAAAGGCCGAGAAAAAGTCTGCGTCACCAACCGCTATCAATAAATATGCTGAGGTTCGACTGGCCAAGAAGAAACAGAGACGCAAAGCGCATCGCCTGACGATCAAAAGGTCGAATACGAACGGGTGAGGGACAGGAGCGGGAAAAGAGCCTGGCGCAATTGCGGACAGGCCTCGCTTGCCTCGAGGGCTCAGATGATCATCAGCGCCTGCGCAACCGCTTCATCGATGCCAGAAGGAAAGCCTGTGCCATAGGCTTGCTCATCGACCATGTACACCAGCGCGCGCTCTGGGTGATCGATAATCCATATTTCGTATTTCGCATTCCATAAGATCAAATGCGTTTGTAACTCCGCGAGTTTGGCAGCCAGGACACGAAGCTCTCTGGCTCCGCCATACTGCGCTTTGAAGTACCTGTCTCCGCTCAGCCATTTCAGTAATGCGCCGTTCGCCGGGCGGAGCGAATTGACGGTAATGCTCCGGATCATGGCGTGTAAATCCCGCTCCTCCTGGTTCATTTTGGCAAATGCCTGGGAAAGAGTACGGTCATATCCGACGGAGGTGTCCAACTCCGGCATGCGCGCTTTCAAAAGCTCAAACAAGCGGATGGCATGAGTATTTTGAATTTGAAAACTTACCTTCGTAGCTCGCAACAGCGATTGAAGTTCGACGAGCAGCACACGTCTTTCTCGTTTCGTGGCTTGATGTTTGATCCACGCATCCGTCAGCAGCTTGCCAACGTAGCCTAAAGCAGCAATCACCGCCGCCACGACAGTTTTTGACAAGGCGTCAGCGCCACCTGCGGAAGAAGAATCCAAAATTGATAGAAACATCGCAATCTAATGGTGCCGAGAGGGGGACTCGAACCCCCACGGGCCGTTTAAGCCCTGCGGATTTTAAGTCCGCTGCGTCTGCCAGTTCCGCCATCCCGGCGCGGGAATATTCATTTTATAGGTAATTCGAGTTTTGGGTGTCGTCACCTTTACAATCGACAGGCGCCGGAAGGTGCAGATTTTGTGCAACCAGCGGAGCCGGCGTGAGTCCAATGAGTCTATGCAAATGGTGGAGAGCCCAACCGTGGAAACCGAGTGTCTGCCGTTTTCAAGTATTCCCCACACTTCCCGCCTGTTTGACGATTATCTCCATCACTTTGACCGCGTAAAGCAGTTCTATGCCCGCCCACCCCTAACTGAGGATTGGTGGGCGGACGAGATCAAGAAAATCAATTATCCGGCAGAACGGCGGCAGGCGGTGGCGGCGATTCTGGAGCGGCAGAACCGCGAGTTTGGCGCGGGCGAAAAAACGCTGGCAAATATTGATCGACTGCGACACGGGGCGGCGGTGGTGATAACCGGGCAGCAGGTTGGGCTCTTTGGCGGGCCGACGTTTTGCATTCTGAAGGCCCTCACGGCGGTCCTGATGGCGGAAAAGGCTGGCGCGGTGCCAATGTTCTGGCTGGCGACAGAAGACCACGATCTGGAAGAGATCAACACAGTGAATCTGGCGGCCGGCGATCATCTTCAGAAGTTCACGGTAAATGTGCCCCATGTTGAAGGCGCGCCGGTCGGGAATATTGCATTCACGGATGAGATCACAGCCGCGACTCAACAGGTGGAAGCGCTGTTTGGAAAATCAGAGATCAGCGAACTTCTCGCTGAGAGCTATCGCAAGGGCGAAACGTTTGGCGCCGCGTTTGCCAGGTTCTATTGCAAAGTATTTTCTGAGATGGGTGTGATTTTTCTAAACCCTCTCGACGCAGAATTGCACCGCATCGCGCAGCCGGTCTTTCGCGCGGCCCTGGAAAAATCAGAAGAAATCAATCAGGCGCTGGTGGCGCGCAATCATGAGCTGGAAGCGGCGGGATACCATGCGCAGGTAAAAGTCACGCCATCCCACACGCTGTGTTTTTACTTTGAAGACGGAGTCAGGACGCCCATACGCCACCAGGATAGAGAGTTTTTTATTGGCGAACGCAAACTGACAGCGGCTGAGTTGCTGGATGAAGCGGAGCGATGTCCTGAAAAGTTCAGCGCGAATGTCCTGCTACGCCCGCTAATGCAGGATTATCTATTGCCGACTCTGTGTTATCTCGGTGGGCCTGCCGAGATAGCTTATTTCGCGCAAATTGAAGTTGTTTACCGCAAGCTGGCAAACAGGGTGACGCCCATTGGTCCGCGCATTTTTGCCACACTGATTGAGCCCCGCACCGCCAAGCTGATGGACCGTTACCAGCTTTCTCTTGCCGACCTTTTCAATGCGCCGGAAAAAACGCGCGAACTGCTAGGCAGCCGCGCTCTCCCAGACAGCATACTGAAAAGCTTTGATCTTGCGGCAGAGCATGTAGAGAAAGCGCTGGAGCTGATTCATGGACCGCTCGAGAAACTGGACAAAACTCTAATCGATGCGGCGGAAAATGCGGGATCGAAAATGCGGTATCAGTTACAGGGCATCCGCGATAAAGCCGCCCGCGCAGAAGCGCGGAAGAACACGGAGGTTTTGCGCCATGCCGATGAACTGATCACAGCGCTTTATCCCAACAAGGAATTACAGGAGCGCGAGATTGGCGCAGCATATTTTTTGCTGAAGTATGGGCAAAGCGTTCTGGACCAGATCAAGTCAGCGGTCCGCATAGGATGCGGAGAGCACCAGGTCGTGAAGATACAGACGGGCTGAGAACAGTTTTCTGCGGATGAGCGCTGATCGGGAGTCACCGCAGCAAGGCTTCAACGCAGTCCCTTCAAACCCATATCTCTCTTCCACTCATCCAATGTCGGGCCCTCCATTGACACCTTTCCGAACCCATCCCCCCAACGCGACGCATGTGACCCTAATCACGGCAACAAGCCTGCCCCTTGTATCCAATACAAGAGGAGGCGTTTTATGACCCGATGCAGCACGGAAATCGCGATTTCAAATGTATTGCTGGCCACCGACTTTTCGGCAGAATCGGCCCAGGCAGTGGATTACGCAAGGCGATTTTGCTGCCGACAGGACGCGAAGCTCTTTATCGTTCATGTGATGGACGTATTTCCGTTTGCATTGAGTGCCGATCACGCCGCGAAAGCCAGGATCGAGGAAATCCGGGACAATGCCGAAGCGCAGATGAAGCATTTTATGCGCGCCAACGATCTCGAACAAACCAGAACCGAACATCACTTGATCGAGGGAGAGACATCCGAAGCCCTGGAAAAATTCATTCGAGAACATGAAATTGACCTTGTCGTCCTGGGAAGCAGGGGAGATACGGGAATCAGCCGCTTATTTGAAGGCTCAATGGCGGAAGAGGTTTTCCGCACGGCGCAATGTCCCGTGATGGTTGTCGGGCCGAATGCCAAAGTGCCACCGGAGACAGCAATGTTCAGCGGCTTGCTGTTTGCCACAGACCTGAGCCCATTTTCCAGAATTGCTCTTCCCTATGTTGAATTCCTGCTGCATGAGAACCCTTCCGCCCGGCTGACGTTGGCGCACTTTCTTCAAGAGGAAGCAGACAACGTCAATGAACGACATCAATCGCGGCGAAATCTTGAGCACCAACTCACAGAGATGATCGAACCAGAGTTCCGCAATCAGATTGCGGACGTGGTGGTTGAGGCATGCGTTGCGCCTGAGGGAATGATCAAGTTGGCTGAAGGATTAGACGCGGATCTGCTGGTTCTTGGAGTCCGCTCCGGCGGTGCGTTTACGCGTGCTGCCACGCACGGATTATTTTCCACTGCTGCCCGGGTGATCTCAGAGATACGTTGTCCGGTGCTCACGATTCGCAGTGTCACCAGAACGTGATCCCAGCAGGCTGCAATAAGGAAAAGGGAGCAATGACAGGGCGCATGCAAAGCGTATCAGCTGACACCGATATCCGGACTGGCGATGAAGCCAGAGAGGAAATTGTTCCGTCGCAATGGGTGGGGCTGAGCGATGACGAGGCTGCGCAACGGCTGGTCCGTTACGGATCCAACGAGGTGCCCTCCGCGCAAGAGCGCAAATTCTGGCGCATTGCTTTCGATGTTCTCAAAGAGCCGATGCTGCTTCTTCTTATTGGAACCGGCGGCGTGTACCTGCTGCTAGGCGATCCGGCGGAAGCGGCAGTACTGCTGGTGGCCATCTTTGGCATCATTGGAATCACGCTTTACCAGGAACGCAAAACCGAACGAGCTTTGCACGCGCTGCGCGATCTTTCAAGCCCAAGAGCGCTGGTGATCCGCCAGAGCGTGCGCAAGAGGATTGCCGGCCGCGAGGTAGTGCCGGGCGACCTGGTGGTTATCTCTGAAGGTGACCGGATTCCAGCAGATGGAATCATTCTGGAATCCAGGAACGTTCAGATAGATGAATCGCTGCTGACGGGCGAGTCGCTCCCCGTAACGAAGACTCTAGGAACCCCGGATGTCGAACTCGGGCGCCCCGGAGGCGACAACACGCCAAATGCGTTCTCTGGGACCCTGGTGGTGAAAGGCCGCGGCATTATTGAAGTCCGCGCTACAGGGCTCTCCAGTGAACTGGGAAAAATCGGTGCCAGCCTGGCGGGCCTGCGCCCGGATAGCACGCAGATCCAGAAGGAGACGAACAACCTCGTCAAGATCTTTGCCGTAATCGGAGTCCTGCTCTGCGGCCTCGTTGTCCTGGTCTTCAGCTATACGCACGGCAACTGGCTGCAAGGAGTGCTGGCGGGCCTGACACTGGCGATCTCCATGGTTCCGGAAGAATTCCCCGTGGTGCTGACTATTTTCCTTGCCATGGGCGCCTGGCGGATGTCACGGCAAAGGGTGCTTACGCGCCGCATGCCGGCGATTGAAACGCTGGGAGCTGCGACGGTGCTGTGCGTGGATAAGACCGGCACTTTGACCATGAACCGGATGTCAGTCCAAGTGCTTTTTAGTGGCGGTCAGTTATGGAACGTCCGTGATGACCGCAGTGCGGTTCCGGAAGGCTTCCACGAAGCAGTTGAATACAGCATTTTGGCAAGCAGCAGAGATCCCTTCGACCCGATGGAAAAGGCATTTCTCACTCTGGGGCAGGACTTTCTTCAATCGACGGAGCACCTGCATGCCGACTGGACTTTAGCCAGGGAGTATCCTCTGTCTCCCGCCCTGCTGGTGATGTCGCGGGCGTGGAATGTGCCTGGGACAGCAACTCGCTATATCTCCGCAAAGGGCGCTCCAGAAGCGGTTGCCCAACTTTGCCGGTTATCTGCGGAAGAAGGAGCGAGACTGAAAATTCCCACGGAGAAAATGGCAAGCCAGGGACTGCGCGTCCTTGGAGTGGCGAAAGCGACCGTCGAAGGCGAACTGCCGGTTGATCAGGAGAGTATCCCATTCCAACTCGTTGGGCTGATCGGCCTCGCCGACCCCGTGCGTCCTTCCGTGCCTTCCGCTATTCAGGAATGTTATCGCGCCGGTATTCGCGTGATCATGATTACCGGAGATTATCCGATCACGGCGCAGAGCATTGCTGCGCAAATCGGGTTGCAGAATTCCGATCTGGTCATCACGGGCCCTGAGTTGGAGCAAATAGATGAGTTTCAGCTAAAGCAGCGCGTGCGTGAGGTAAACGTGTTTGCCCGCGTGGTGCCCGAGCAAAAGCTGAGGCTGGTAAACGCATTGAAATCGTTGGGTGAAGTGGTAGCCATGACCGGCGATGGAGTGAACGATGCTCCCGCGCTGAAGGCAGCGGATATCGGGATTGCGATGGGTAATCGCGGTACTGACGTGGCGCGCGAGGCCGCCGCGCTGGTCCTGCTGGACGACGATTTCAGCTCGATCGTAAACGCTATTCGATCTGGCCGCCGCATTTACGACAACTTGAAGAAAGCCACAGCATTCGTGCTCGCGGTTCACGTGCCCATTGCCGGGGTAACACTGGTTCCGTTGCTTCTGGGATGGCCGCTGCTTCTGATTCCTATAAATGTTGTCTTTCTTGAACTGATCATCGATCCGGCTTGCTCAATTGCGTTTGAGGCCGAACCGGAAGAGCCAAACGTAATGGCCCGACCGCCCCGAGCACGGGACGAGCGGCTTTTCGAACGCAAAAGAGTCTTGTTGAGCCTGCTGCAGGGATTTGGTGTCTTTGTTACTACTTTAGCGGTGTATGGCTTCTTTCTACATCATGGACACAGTGAAACTGATTCGCGCGCCGTGGGCTTCTCCACCCTGGTTGTGGGCAATTTAGCGCTGATTTTCACGAACCGTTCCTGGACCCGCACCATCTGGAAGAGTGTAGGAGGCGTGAACGCATCTCTCTGGACAATCGCTATCGGGACGTTTGTCGCTCTCTTGCTGGTGCTTTATGTTCCCCCGCTCACGAGGCTGTTTCATTTTTCTGCGGTGCATCCCAGTGACATCTTCATAGCCGTGCCAGCGGGCTGCCTGGGCGTGCTGTGGTTTGAAGCTCTCAAGCTTCTGACCGGAAAACGCCTGCACTACGGCCCGACGGAGGCGGCCAAATAATGGAGAGCAGAGGCTCAGCGACACTGTTCCTTGCCGGCGTTACGGCCATAGCTCTTTATCTATGCTATCTGTTGATACGGCCATACGCTACGCCGATCCTCTTTGCTTCCGTCATTGCGATTATCTTTTACCCGTTGCACAGGCGCACACAACAGATTGTTCGCCGCCGCAATCTGAGTGCGGCAATCAGCACTGCTGCGACGCTCATCCTTACAGTTGTTCCCTTAACTTTCCTGCTGGTGGCGATCAGCCATGAGTTGTCAGACCTTTATCAATCTCTCGTGACCAAAAGCGCCGATTCAGGCGGTATCTTTGCATATTTGCTCCACGGCGCGGAGCAGATTGTCAGTTGGGCGGCAAACCGCCTGGGAGTGCCTTCACTAGACCTGCACGACATTCTGGCGCGGAGACTTGAAAATGCCAGTGCCCAGCTGGTGGGCCTGGGGGCCAGCCTGGTGAGCAATGCGTTTTCATTTGTGGCCGGGCTGGTAATTGCGCTGGTTATTCTTTTTTTTCTGTATCGCGATGGAGAAAAGTGCGTGGCCGCGATGATGGCTACCCTTCCGCTGCCCGAAGACCGGATGACCGAATTGCGCATGCGTGTCAGTTCTACGGTGGTGGCTAATTTTTATGGCGGCGTCGCCGTGGGTGCGCTTCAGGGAACGCTCACCGGCCTGACTTTCTGGGCGCTGGGCATGGGTTCTCCCGTGCTTTGGGGAGTGGTTACGGGATTTCTTTCTCTTGTTCCGGTCGTAGGGTCCGGCCTGGTATGGGGACCTGCTGCTATCGTGTTGGCGCTGACGGGCCATCTGGGAAAAGCCGCGATTCTGGCCGCCATGGGCATGGCTGTAATAGGGACAGTCGACAATATCGTGCGTCCTCTGATCATTCACAGAAGCGTCCGCTTGCATACGGTGTTTGTGCTGTTTGCGCTGCTGGGCGGCGTGCAGCTATTTGGAATCCTGGGTCTGTTCGTTGGTCCGGTAATCCTCTCAGTTACAGCAGCCTTGGTAACGATGTTGCACGAAGATTTGGCCGTGAAGAAGCAGGCCGAAGTTGTTTCGATAGAGATGGTAGCGCCGGTGAAGTCGCAGTCGGCGGGCGAACAGTAAAACCGCATCACGGAGGAATTGTCAGCGGGGAGCAAAACAACAGCTTGATTCGGAAAAACGCGGATGGTCATCGATTGAGTTTATGCCGGAGCGTGACAACCTGGGCGCCAGCGCTCCACAATCAATGGATCTAAGCGGTGGGAACAAAATATCGGATGGCCCAGAAAGTAAGCGCGGCCACGACCCCGGCTGCCGGAATCGTTAACACCCACGCCCACACAATTTGTTTGGCCACGCCCCAGCGTACGGCGGAAAGACGTGAAGTTGATCCGACGCCAACAATCGCGCCAGTGATAGTGTGCGTGGTGCTGACAGGAATGCCGTGGTAAGCGAGCACAAAAAGCGTTGCGGCGCCTGCTCCTTCAGCGCAGAATCCGCCGACAGGACGCAGCTTGGTAATTTTTGATCCCATGGTGTGGACGATGCGCCAGCCGCCCATGTAAGTCCCCAGAGCGATGGCGGCGTTAGCGCCCAGAATGATGTACCACTTGTAATTTCCCCATCCGGAAGCGAATTGTGCGGGCGTGAGATAGCCGCCTGCCAGCAATGCCCCGGCGATAATGCCCATGGTCTTTTGCGCGTCATTACCGCCATGGCCCAGGCTGTAAGCCGCTGCGGAGAGAAGCTGGAGCTTGCGAAAAAGCTTATCCACGGTGCGCGGCGCGGTGTGCTGGAAGATCCAGGAAACAGCAACCATGAGCGCGAGTCCCAGGATCAGGCCGATCAGCGGCGCTAGGACAATGAAGATCAAGGTTGACATCCATTTTTCACCAAGGCCGGGAATTGTGCCGATGATGGGCCAATGTAGTTTCGGTTCGCGCACCAGAACATTCCAGCCCGCACGGGCAATGGCAGCTCCGGCCAGGCCGCCGATAAGCGCATGTGAAGATGACGTCGGGAGACCCCACCACCAGGTGAGCAGGTCCCAGATGATAGCGCCGACGAGAGCGGAGAGAATTACGTATTGCGTTGCCTGGTGTGGATTAACGAGACCGCCGGCAATGGTTTTGGCCACGGCTGTCCCAAAGACGAAAGCGGCAACAAAGTTGAAGAAAGCTGCCCAGATGACTGCGAGTCGAGGAGAAAGCACGCGCGTGGAAACGACAGTGGCAATGCTATTGGCGGCGTCATGGAAGCCGTTGATGAAGTCGAAGGAAAGAGCGATCAGAATGGTGACTGCAACCAACAATCCGCTCAGGTGCACTTAGCTCGTCCTCGTTTCATTATGTCGCTTTGCTCCAAACAGCTTGAAGACCTTTCCGGTAGTTCAGATCTTTTCGGCCTTGATATCATCGGCTCGGCGCATGGTGGCCTCTCCGCGTACATTATCAGGAAATGTCGCTACGCTCCATTTTTAAGCGCTCTTTAGAACGACGCCTTCCAAAACGTTGGCGGCGTCTTCAGCCTTGTCGGTGGCCGTTTCAAGGACTTCATAGAGTTCTTTGAGCTTGATCAGGGAAATGGGGTCTTTTTCTTTTTCGAACAACACGGCAATGGCCGCACGGGCCACACCGTCAGCTTCATTTTCCAGTCGATTGATTTCTACGCAATTTTCCAGCACGTTGTCATGCTTCTTGCCCAGACGCGCGAGAGCATCAGTAAGCTGGTCAGCCTGCTTGACGACGATTCCGGCAAGCAGCGAAGCGGCTGGCGGAGCGCTGGTGATCTTGTACATAATCAGCCGAACACCGGCCGCATAGATAAAATCCAAGACGTCGTCGAGCGACGAGGCCAGGCGGTAAATGTCCTCGCGATCAAAAGGCGTGATGAAAGTCTGATTCAGCTTGGTAAGAATATTGTGGGTCATGTCATCGCCGCGGTGTTCAATGTCCTTGAGCTGCTGCACGCGGGCGTCAACATCTTTAAAGTCTTCAAGCGTCTGTTTGAGCAAACGGGCGCCGTCGCCCAGGTTGCTGGCCATTTCAGCGAACATATCGAAGAACTTTGTGTCTCTAGGGACGAGGCGGACCATGTAAGCGGGAGTTCTCCTGGCACACTGTTGCTAATCGGTTAAAGTCAACCCAGAAATATCGCACGCGGCCAGCAATCAGGTCAAACTTGCCGAGGATGGACGCAGCAACGCCCGGGTTTGCTGGAATAACCGGCGGAGCGCGCGCACCAAATAGCGGATGGCCAGAACAGCCAGCATCAGACAGATCGCTACGATTACACCGGCAATTATCGGATGGCGGGTAGCAAACCAGGTTAGAGAAATGGCTGCAACGTCTTCCGCAAGACTCAAGGTGATGTTTGAGAAAGGCTCTGGAGATGGAGTGACCGCTGTGCGCATCGCGATTTTGCTTCCGTGCGCAGCGAGCGCGATTGCCCCGCCTAACGCGGCAACTGCAATTTGCAGTCCGGGAGCAAGATGTTGCGCGGCGCCATAGGAAAGGAACGTCGCGACCGGCACTTTTACAAAGGTGCTTAGGGCATTCCAGAGGAGATCGAAGACAGGGATCTTGTCGGCAATAAACTCAAGTGCGAAAAGCACGGCACAGACAAGGATTACCGGCCATGATGCCAGCATATGCAGCGCAGGCGGTAATTGAAACGCATGTGCGTGAGAAAGCAGTCCCAGGGTGGCAACCGTCGCATAAACATTCAGGCCGGAAGCGAAGCTGGCGGCAATCACTACCGCTAAAATCTCATTGCTGGGGAAAGATAACATCGTAGATTTTTGCCCAAAGAAAAAAGGCCGCTGAAGGCGGCCTTTTTATTAAATAATTGATTCTAAACAGCTTACAGCGTACTCTCAATTTCAAAACCCCAGGCTTCAAGGAGGGGTTCTGGTATGTACTTGCTGTTTTTATTTCTGCGCGCCCACTCGCGGAGGCGAGTAGACCGGATGTATTGATCAGGCGTCAGCTTGAATTCCTTGACTGCCTGCTCAAAGGAGGTGACAACGGGGATGACTGGCCCGATGGGCTCAGGCTTGCCCCAGTTTGGATTACCGCGTCGCCTTGCCATATTAGATTTCGCCCTGCCTTTAGGTAGAAGAGTGCTTACACGTTATGACTTACCCTTTGGATTCCCAGAATGCGTCTTTGGTTTCAATACTTAATGGAAAAACTGACGTCAACCACCTTACTCTGGGAACCAAAGCTCACTGAAAAACCATTTATTATAAGTGACTTTTTCCCACTTTGCAATGCTTTTTATCGCCCGATTAACGCCTTTTCTTCGTATTTACATCTTTTTCCACACGGTAAACTTTCCGTTTGGTCTCCACAGGAGGCTCCTCACAAGAACTTATCAGCTGTTCAATACAGCACACCTTTCCCCTATTCACCGACCTGCTCCTTCGCTCATCCACCCCAAATCGTCTTCTCTAGTATGATGGTGTGCCGTGAGTTAACCTTTATTCTCACAGGAGGCAAGAATGAAGTTCGTGGCGCGTGTTGTTGCGACAGTAATTCTGGGGTCCCTTCTTTTCATACAGGCTTTTGCGGAAGATTCCGCCAACTCTTCCAGTTCGACTATTACCGAGCCCAGCGCCCCAACCGCCACTGGCAGCTCCGCCGCCTATTTGGCGCCATTCATCCCCACACAAGCCGCAACCGCGCCAACCAAAACCAAGACCAAAACTGACAGCAACGGTGATACTTATCCCGCGGTTGATCTTTTCGCCGGGTATTCTTACATCCGCTTTAGGACCGACGCCGGCACTACAGAGACTTTCAACGTGCATGGATTCACGGGCGCTTTGGCCGGAAATGTAAATCGCTGGTTCAGTTTGGTGGGCGATTTTGGCGTTTATCGCATTAAAGATCTGCCGCCTTCCGTCACCGGCAGCGCATATACATTTCTTTTTGGACCGCAATTTTCCCATCGTGGCGAGCGCTGGACACCTTTCGTGCACGCACTTTTCGGCGCAGCACGCCTGGCCGATATTCAGGCTTCTACCGTCCCAACCGGCTCCGCTTTTTTTAATCGATCATTTTCCCAGAACTCATTTGCCACCGCTCTCGGCGGCGGACTTGACGCAAATATCAACAAGCACGTCGGCATCCGCATTTTTCAGTTGGAGTATTTGCTGACCAAGTTCACTGATGGCGCCGACAATAAGCAAAATAATCTGCGCGCTTCCGCCGGACTCGTATTACATTTCGGCGGCAACCCGCCTCCTCCTCCGCCCAACCATCCGCCGACAGTCACACTCACCGCCAACCCGACCAAGGTCATCGCAGGCTCCAATGATCCCATTGCTCTGAATGCCCAGGCTGCCGATCCTGACAATGACACGCTGACTTACAAATACACAGCTACCGGTGGCACTGTTGAAGGCACTGGCGCAGAAGCCCGCTGGAACTCCACGGGCGTTCAGCCAGGCAAGTACACCATCACCACCACGGTTGATGATGGACGGGGCGGCACCGCTACTTCTTCTACTGACGTAACCGTCGAAGAAAAGCCCAATACTCCGCCCACGGCTACATGCGCGGCCAATCCGGCAACCATCACCGCGGGCCAGCGCGCTACCATCACAACCAGCGCCACTGACGCGGACAATGACAAGCTGACTTACAGCTACAAAGCCAGCGGCGGCAACGTGTCAGGCACAGACGCCACTGCTCAGTTCGATTCCACCGGCCTTGCTCCTGGCAGTTACACAATCACGTGCCACGTGAGCGACGGTCGCGGCGGTGAAACAGACGCGACTACTCAAGTCACCGTGCAACCGGCAATTGAACAGAAGCAGCTTGAACAACGCCTCTCGCTGCACAGCATTTACTTCCCCACCGCTCAGCCTACGGAAAATAGTCCGATCACCAGCGGCTTGCTCGCCAGCCAGAAAACGACATTGCTCGCCTTGGCCGGCGACTTCAAGAAGTATCTGGCTTTCAAGCCGGATGCTCACTTGATCCTGCAGGGTCATGCTGATCCGCGCGGCGGACCGGAATACAACAAGAAACTTTCCGAACGTCGTGTGGAACGCACCAAGGCCTATCTTGTGGCCAACGGCGTTTCAGCCGACGCCATTGAAACCCAGGGCCTGGGCGAAGAACAGCCCATGAGTCCTGAACAGGTCAAACAGGCTATTGACCAGGACCAGAACATCACCGCGGCACAAAAAACGCAGCTCAGCCGCAACGCCAAGGTTCTGGCTCTTGCCCAGAACCGCCGCGTTGACGTCACTCTCAGCACCACCGGACAGACGTCGGTACGACAGTTCCCGTTCAACGCTGAGGATGCTCTTAACCTGATCAACCCGCGTGGCGCGCCAGGAACCAAGAAAGCCCCGGCCAAGTCCGCCCCGAAGACAGGAGCACCAAAAACCGGCGCCGCAAAGAAGAAAGCGCCAGCCAAGAAACAGTAGGATTGATCCCAACGGAGAGACGTAGCACGCTGCGTCTCTTCTTAGAAACCAAGCGGCAGGCCGAAAAGCCTGCCGCTTTTATTGCTTAATATATTTGTTTGCGGCTGAACGGCTCCGGCCCTCTTAGTCGCGCGACAGGCTCCGATACTGAAACACGAGCACTGCCAGAAGAAACCAAACCAGGGCATAGTCCAGTCCGTAAGCCAGTGCGGTGAGGTGGTTGGTCCATGGATAGGGTTTCAAGGACGCTCGTGTGATGCTGAGGAAACGCTCTTCTGAAAGCAAGGCAGTTAAAGGAAGTGCCAGATGTACCGGCATGCGAATCCAATTCGGCATGGAGGAGTGCGTAGATCCAAAAACCTGTACCAGTGTGGCCAGAACCGCGACAATGCCGACGACGAAAACAGAGTGCAACAAAGTAACCAGAAACATTGCGATTGCTGCCCAGATCGCATAGCGCACCATGGGATACACCAGCAGCATCCACACTGGGGTATGGAAGCTCTGGCCGCCTAACCACGCCAGAAAAAATGTGACGCCCAGCATGAAAGCCACATAAACCGCCATGAGCATGAGCACGCCCAGATATTTGCCGGCCATGAACTCCCAGCGGCGCAGTGGCCGCGCCATCACGGCAAGCACAGTTCCCGACTTCATTTCGCCGGCCACGGAATCGGCTGCCACCCACGCAGCCAACAAGCTGCCAAAGCCACTGACCATTGAGATAACGGCTGCCACTGTGTTCAAAATCACACCTTGCATCTGCTGGGCGTTGGAAGCATCGGTCATGGACTTGTAATACAGCAGGGGAGACGTCATGAGCGCCACGATGCAAACGAAAAGGCTGCAGAACAGGAGGATGACTTTGTTGCGCAGAAAGCTGCCAAAAGTGTTGAGCGCTATAGTGCGGATCTTCACTCGGCTCCTCCCACAACCTTAAGAAACATCTCTTCGAGCGAACTCTTCATGGGCGTAAGGCTGATCACGTCGCAGCCGCGGGCCCATAGCATCTCCGCCATCGCACGCTTATGCGGGGCATCCGTCGCAATCCGCACTCGGTTTGCCTCGCGTTCCACTGTGGCGCCGCCTTCTCTTACGGCTTGTTCCACGTCCTCCGGCAACTGATCAACAATGATTTCCACGCGGTTGCCTCCCGCTAGCATCTCCCGCAGCGCTCCGGCCTGAACCAGTTGCCCCCGGTCAATGATGATCACGCGATCGCAAATCTGTTCCACTTCCGAGAGGATATGGGAACTCAGAAAAATGGTTTTGCCTTCGGCCTTAAGGGCCAGGATCAGGTCGCGTACTTCTTTCCGTCCAGCCGGATCCAGTCCGGACGTGGGTTCGTCGAGGACCAGCAGTTCCGGGTTGCCTAGAAGGGCTTGGGCAATTCCTAAACGCTGCACCATTCCGCGCGAGTATTTTCCGATCTTCAGCGCCTTGTAACTATCCAGCTTGACTTTTGTCAGCAGTTCGGCAATCAGCGCGTCCGGGTCTGATGTCTGGCGGCCACTCAGACTGAGATGGAATCGCATCAGCTTCTCGGCGTTGAGATAGCGATAGAAGGCGAAATTTTCCGGCAGAAAGCCGATGCGTTCCTTGGCCCGTACATCACCCGGTCGGTAACCAAAAACACGGATACGCCCGTGATCAGCATAGATGAATCCCATCAGGATACTCATGCTGGTTGTCTTGCCTGCGCCGTTTGGACCAAGAAAGGCGCAAACTTCGCCCGGAGCCACTTCAAATGACACGTTCGCAAGGGCGGGTACGCGGGCCCCGGCAAAACGCCGCTGATAGACCTTGGTCACATCGGTGAATTCAATGGCTGGCGTCGCCATCAGAGGCTCCTTCCGCCGCTTTTTTTTGCTTGATTCCTAGCTCGCGGGATAGCTGATATTCCATTGCCATGTCGAAGCCCTGGTGCCCGTAAATAATTTTTCCAGTCTTATCGATCACGAAGAGTGTGGGAATGCCTTCTACCTCGTAACTCTTCGCTACTCGTTGTCTGGGATCCAAAAGGACAGGAAAGTTCAGCTTTTGTGCTGCGGCGAAATCTGCAGCATCCTTGGTATCTTCGTCAATGCTGATTGCCAGGATCTCGAAGTCGCTGGAAGGGTTATGGTTGGTCTTGTAGAACTTTATCAGGTTCGGCATCTCCAGCTTGCACGGCCCGCACCAGCTCGCCCAGAAGCTTACTACCACATTCTTCTGCCCACGGAAGTCGGCCAGCGATACGGTTTGACCGTCTAAAGTGGATGCCGAGAAGTTTGGCGCCGGCTTGTCAATCAACGCCGGTTCCTCACTTTCCCGTATCAATCTTGTTTCGAGCACGCTGGCGCGCCAGATAAGCAGGATGGTAAAGGCAGCAAGAAAACCAATCGCCAGAATGGCTTTCATCGACAGCGCTTGCCTTCCCGGCGCGTGGGTATCGTTAAGGGCGATAGTGTTCATTACTTCCCTTGTCTTGTCGGCTGCAATCCTGTCTGCACGGAACCACCGGAAAGTCTTGCGGGTTTCAATGGGCAGACCATTCTATATCAGCCTCGCAGCCAGGGATGTTGAGAAAGGTGGCCGCCCCTTCCTATGGTGAGTACTCATGAAGAGAACAGGAAATGTCGCTTTTACACCATGGGGCCGCTCGTTCCGATCAGGCTTCTCCTGTTCCACCTCGCCGAGGGAAGTAACGAGCACAAGTCGAAGAGCGAGATCGTCTGCCTGCGTAACGGCAGAACTCCGTGTCTCCCCGCCTCCCGTGGTAGCTTTTTCATTTCCACAACTTCCGCACTTCCCGGCTCAACTCCACCACTTCAATCCATTCCGGACACTCCGGCCAGTTATGCACCCAGCAGATAAGCATGTCGCACTCATTCGGATCGTGCTTATGGATCAGAAAATTACGGCTTTCCTGCTCAAACTCCGCGTTGAGCCTCTGCCATCGTCCGCCTTCCACCTCGCGCATTACTTCGCAATCGGGAAATTCGGGTTGCAATCTCGTTACCACCAGTCCCAACGGGCCGGACATCATCCCAAAAAGATAGACCACGCCCAACTCGTTCGTCGGCGCGTGTACCAGCCCCAGCGGCGTCAGCGGCGCTCCATACAGGGGGCGCTCCTTTTTGCATCTCGTGATCGCCGTACTCGAACTCTTGTCCGCGCACCGTTTTCTGTCTTCGTGCGCCTCCAGCATCTTGAGTACGTCTTCCCATTCGCTTTCGAGTCCCTTTTCCCGGGCAAATTGCAACAATCCGCGCGGGACCTCCGTCCATCCCCCAAACCGCGTTAGCAGGGGCCCTACGCTATAGCGGCTTTCCCTGGTGTATTCCACCAGTCCCGGCAACTTCCCCACTCGCCGCGCCACCCCGGCCCAGTCCTGGAACAGCGTATCCAGTTCCAGCTTGTAACCCTGGCCATGCGGATCAAAGCCGGCTTCGCGTAGCGCATCCGCGTATCGGCCAAAGAACCGCCGGATCGTGCGCAGGGTGATCCGGCGCATCTCTTTCAACTCCGGCACCGTTGGAACGCGGCCCAGTTCGTCCGCGCAGTTTCGAATCGCAGCAATGATTTCTTCCTTCGTCACCTTTTACCTCCAAATAAAATAGCCACCCTTTGGGTGGCTCGATTTTGAAAAACTAGAACGTTTTCCTGAATTGATGTATCCGCTACACGCGTCCCGGTTCGCGATCCAATCACCCCTGCGATGCGCCATCCTGAAGCGAGCCGCCGCAAACGGCTAAGCGTTTCGACACGGTTTCCGCGAAGCAGAAGGATCGGCTCCGCTGCACCGTAAGGTTATCCAAGAACTGCCTTGCAAGACTGCTTGGAGGAGTGAAGAGCGGGAAGCAGATCCTTCGCCTCGCATCCGGAGCATGGTAAAGGAGCAGAGCATCGTGTTCGGCTCAGGATGCGCATTCATGAGGATATTCGGGGTGCAGAAATCCTGGAACCGGTATAGTGAATTGAAAACTTGTTGACGGAAATGAATTTCCTAAAGATCCACGAAAGTTGTGGACCGCAGGCGCCCTCGCCTGCGCACCTCGACCTTCATCTTTTGCTCGACGCCACGTCTGGACGAAACGCATCCACGATCCAGGCCAGTGTCAGGGCACGAATTCATTCGTGCCGAATCGGATTCCATAACCCGGGCTTTAGCCCCTGCGCCTTCGATTGCTGGAAATTCTCGTGGACCGCAGGCGCCCCCGCCTGCGCACCTTGGCATTCATCTCTTTCTTGATACCAGCTTGCCTTACTGAAATTCTGTGTCCCACAACCACCTGCCATCCCGAATCCCGCAGCCGAGGCTTGCTGAGGCTCGGTGGAGGGATCGGCTCCGCTGCCGCTTCGCGTCAGCCAAGAGAAAACAAATATGCAGAGAGCTTTGCGGCAGACGGAAATTCGCCGCTTTACCGCAACGCCGCCCGACAAATTTTTAAAGGATTTGTGATTGATGCAAGGGGGCCTGAAAGACAAGGCCAATTGCTTAGTTGCCAACTGCTTTTTCGCACACCACGGCCACCGACGGAAGGACTCTTTTCCAACGCGCGCAGCCTTACGGCTTCGCATTTTGGATCCCTTCAGGGCCGCGGTAACTGGGAGCGACACAAAGGCCCACAGACCACAGAGTTGCAGGCCTTTTCGGGTAAACCCGGATTGCCGACTGGCAACGTTCCGCCGGCGCCGCTCCCTGCAGAACTGCCCTCACTATAAGCGAAGACGCAGCGAATTGCAACAGGAAAATTCGCCCCACCCGACAATTTTTTACCGGTAGTATCCCTGCTTCGCTTCCAACACCACGTTGCCAATTGCTTTACGCGTCTCCGGCGCCAGCTTCACCTTAATGGCGCAATACTTCCCTTTCGGCCTCTGCCGCGACGGGTGATATGCCAGCGTGTAGCGCATCCGCAGGTCGTCAATCAACAGCGCAAGTTTTTCTTTCAGCTCTTTTTTCTTGAACTCAATCACCTGGCCGCCGGTGACCGCGGCATATCTGTAAACTTCTCCCGGTGGATGGAGCATGCGTTCCACTGGTTTGGACATGAGCCCGGATTCCCCACTCACGGAGAGATCGCTTTGTTTCACCAGAGAACACACTACCGTGCTGGTCCGCAACAGATGCTGCACGGCCTCGGCCTGGCTGTGTGGCATCGCGCCATTCAGGCTCTGCCGGTAGCGCAATGGAACGGAATCTTCTGAAGGTATGTTGGGCACGTCGTCCGTCAGCCAGATTATCACTCGCCGGCTGGAAGGGTTCTTGCCCTTCGTCAATTGCTCCGCCGCCTGGAAAATTCCTTCATTGAAGAATGCGGCTTCTCCGCTTTCCATGCGGCTCGCCTTTTCGATTGCCGCCACCGCCAGCGCGTGATCGGTCGTCGCCTCCTGCAATACCTGTGCCGACGCCGCATACGTCATCACCGTAACTTCATCTTCCGGCTTCAGGTGCTGCAATGCTTCCAGCGCTCCGTCTGCCAGCGAACTTAAAACCGGCCTCACGCTATCGGTAAGATCGAAAAGCAACACAATCGACAGAGGCAGCGTATCCTGGCTGAATGAGCTCACCTGCTGCCGAACATTGTCTTCGTACAGTTCAAAATCTTCCTTTTTCAATTCACGTGCCGCATGCCGGGTTTTCTTGTTCAGCACCTGCGCGTCCACCAGCACCACGTGAACGTCCACGCGGTAAACGGCAGTTTGCGGCTCGGCGGTTTGTGCAAGCGAGGCCATCGGCAACGATTGCGCCACGATGAGCAGGAGGAGTACAGAGATGCGCATTATTTCTCCAAGATAGGCTGCCGCCAAGAATCCGTCCAGTATTATGCCTGCATTCTATGCTGCCTTCGAGTTGGAAAGATTTTCCCGCTACCTCTAAAGAACCAGTCTGTCTCTCTTAAGAGCCGCCCTGGGCTTTGCGTTCTTCCGGTGGCGACAGATGTCGAAAAGCGCGCCATAACAAGCCGTCATAAATGATCTTCAATCCACCGCCTAGCAATAGAGGTGCGGCAAACGCCACCTGCTGCATAAAGACTCCAGCCACGGCCGACGCTGCGGCCCACGCGCCATTCCTCACCAGATTGGTCACCCCAGCGGCAAACGTCCGCTCTTGATGCGCTACCACGGCGGCGACATACGACTGTCGCGTTGGCACGTCCATTTCCACCAGCGACTCCCGCAGCAGAAACAGCAGGATCGCCCAACGTGGCGACGGCATGAATGCCGCTGCAATCAGAAAAATACTGGACGGCAGATGAGTAAAGACCATGGTCTTAATTAAGCCAATCCGTCGCGCCAGCCATGCCGCGCCCAGATGTGAGAGCGCATTCAACACGTGCACCGTAAAGAAAAGCAAGGCCAGCTGGCTTTCCGCGATGCCAAAGCGTCGAAAGAACCAATACGAGACCAGCGCGTCAGTCAAAAAACCGCCGCCGAAAGCGTCAATCGCAAACAGCGCGGAGAGCCGCTTGACCGTGGACTTGGTCTCAGGTGAAATCGCTTTCTTTGGATCCAGTGGCGAGCCGGCCTTGCGAACTTCAACCTCGGGCGACAACAACAGATAGAGCAGCGCAGTCAGCACGCTGATGCCTGCGTACCCGATGAACAAAAACCGGTAGGAGTGGGCGAGATCAGCACCCCACCATTTCTGCGCGGCAATCGGAAAGCCCGCGGCCAGCGCTCCCACCGCTCCGCTCGCGTCCAGCACCACGCTGTACCAGGCCAAAGCCCATGTGCGCTTTTCGTCGGCTACTAATCCCGGGATCGTCGCTTGCTCCAGCGCGAATGCGGGACTCCTGTCCGTGCCCATGCCGTTCAGCATCCCAAGGAAGGCAATCACGATCATTGCCGCGAGCCCGAAGTGAAATATAAGTGGAAGTGAACCGGCAGCAGTCAGCAGCGAGAGCGCGAAGAGCGTTCGCCGTCGCCCCAGATGGTCGGCCTTGAAGGTAATGAAAACCGTGCCAGTGGCCGCTCCAGCCAGGCCGGCGGCAATCACCAGCCCAATGGCGGTAGAAGAAAATCCTTCACGGTAGAGAAACACGCCGAGCACAACGCCCAGCAGCCCAATCCCGAAAGAACGCATCCACGCGGCAACATAGATGATGGCGAGGTTGCGGACTGATTTTTGAGGGATGGCGGCCACTTACCAAGCTTACACTCTGGAAGGTTTGGCGCTTTGCGAAGAGCTTTGGTGAACGGGAGTTCACGCTGGGTGAAACCGGGTCTCGCTCAAATCCAGTTCTTGCAGAAGCTGGCGCAAAGTTTCATCATTGATGCGTCCACTATTGCGTAGAGCTACTGCCGTCTCTCGCTCTACGCGTAGAAGCTCCAGGGAAAGCGCCAGGAATTTCGCATAGGCCTCCACATCGGAGCCATCGTGGTCTTCTCCTTCGCGGGGCAACGATGATAACCGGCGGCGATAATGTTCCTTCAAATCGTCATACAGTCCCGCAAAATCCGGTTCAGCTTCTTCGCTTGTCTTGTTCAATTCTTTTAAGGCTGCTTCCGCCATGATGCGCCGCGCCTCGGTTTCTTCGCAGTTTGCTGCGGAACCGCCAGCCAACCCGAGGGCCCGTATCAGCGCCGGCAAAGTCAGCCCTTGCAGTACAAGCGTCACCAGGATGACACTGAACGTCAAAAAAATAATCAGGTTTCGCTGCGGAAACGGGCTTCCATCTTCAAGGCGCTCTGGCAGTGATAGCGCGGCCGCCAGGGCGATAACGCCACGCATTCCGGTCCAGCCCGTTACAAATATCTGCCGTGCGGGTGGACGCGATTCAGTCTGGTGAAGAACATGTTGGCGGATCCAGTAAGCCAGCGCCGTGCCGGGAAAAACCCACAGCAGCCTCAGAACAATCACCAGCAAACTGAACAAACCGCCGTAAAGCAGCAGAGAGACTGCACTGTAATTCCTGATTCCCTCCCTCACAACGGGTAATTGCAGGCCAATCAGCACAAAGACAAAGCCGTTGAGGATAAAGGTGAACACACTCCAAACGGCATTAGCCTGGAGTCGTACGGCTGGCGAGAAGAAATGCGCGCTTCCCCGACCCAGATAAAGGCCGCACGCCACCACTGCCAAAACTCCGGAAGCGTGAATGAATTCCGCTGCAAGGTAAGCAGCATAAGGAACCATGATGCTGATGGTGATTTCAATCGGGCCGTCGTCAATGTGGTGCTCCACCCAGTGAATGACCGCGCCGATCAGCAGTCCTACTCCGATTCCCGCTGCTATCAGATAGGTTAGTCTCAGGAATCCGGAACCAATGGTCGGAGTCTGTCCGGCAACGACGATGGCCAGACCAAACTCCAGCGCCAGCAATCCCGTTGCATCATTGAGCAGGCTTTCGCCCTCCAGCACGTCAACCACTCGCTGCGGCAGGCCAACGCGCTTGGCAATGGAGGTCGCTGCAATCGCATCCGTGGTGGCCACCACCGCGCCCAGAACCACTCCCAGCCGCCAGTCAAAGCCGGGAAAAGCCACGTGGGCTGTTCCGGCCACTCCCAGCACCGTGAACCCCACCAGTCCAAAAGCCAGAAATGAAATGCTGACCAGGTTATGGACAAAGTCCCGCCACGACGTGAGCCATGCGCCGGCAAAAAGCAGCGGCGGCAACACTACCAGAAAGACAAGATCGGGATTGAGCGCGACCTTTGGAATTCCCGGCACAAGACTCAACGCCAGGCCCGCAACTACCAGAACAATTGGATAGGGAGTTTGCAGCTTGCGAGCCAGCAAAGTGAAACCGGCAACAAAAAGAAGCAGGAGCAAAAGCACGATCTCAATGGATTGAATGCCGTTCCCCTGCATGAAGTCTCCGCTCTTGAAGATACCCTGCAAGCCGGGAAGGCTCAAGCGCAGACTCTCATCAATGTGGGAAGGTCGTTTCGCTAACGCAAGCCACTTCCCTGTCCCGGCACCAGCCACAGGATCATTGCCAGCGCGGTTATCACCGCCACAAAGTAAGCGGTGATCGGATTACTTGGTTCCTCCGGCGCGTCGCGAGTAAACAGGCGGATGCCCATTCCCGCCGCGACGAGTGCAAACACCCATTCACCCAGCGCATAGCTCACTGCCGCGCTTACCATAAGTACCACGGCGCGCTCCAGTTTGCTCAGAGCGTTGGTGGCGCTGCTGCCGTCAAAGATCCACAGTGGAATCAAATTCAGTACGTTGAACCATGCGCCGGTCCTTGCCAGAGCGGCCCACAGTCCATAGCCGGTCTGGTGCCACAACAACGCGCACACTGCGGCGGCAATTGCGCCTGCGCATGGCCCTGCCAGACTGATCGCGGAGCGGGCTTCCACCGAGACGCCCAGTCCGTTCCACTTTACATAAGCACCCAGACCAGGCAGAAACATGGGCATGTCCGCAGGCAAGCCACGGCGCTTGATGTCAATAAAGTGCCCCATCTCATGAATCAGGATCAGCACGGCAAAGCCGATGCCAAACTTTGCTCCCCAGAGCGTCCAGTAAAAACCGAAGAAGGCTACAAAGCTAAAGAGTGATTTGAATTTCAACAGCGCCAGCAGGATCGGCCCCAGCGGCCCAAGCCGCTTCACCCATGGCTGCGTATCATGGGCCCGCGCGCCTGCGTTCTGCCGCGAAGGAGCGCCGCTCTCCAGTTCACGCACATGGGTGCGTATCCACTCCGCCTGCATGGACTGGGCCGGTAGAAGCGGAAGACAGGCCAGCCATTTTTCGCGAGCTTCCTGCAGATCACCATGCGCCTCCAGCGACCGTGCGTGGGCCGCAAGTTGCTCCATCTGGTCGCCATGGACCAGCGTGCGGCACTGCGGACACTCCAACGCGCCCGCCGGAATCTCCCGCGCACAGCGCGGACAATGTTGTTGAGCCACTTCAGAAGTATACGGGGACACCAATCAGCCACTTGCCTCCTGGCTGCATCATCTCATATCGCGTCAGCCTGTGAGCAGCTCACGTCACTATTCTAATTCCGCGCTGATCGTGTATTCACCTGCAGACATGTCCCAGCTCACTTGCAGGATGTTTGGTTTGCAGCAGATCTGGCAGTCTTCAACATATTCCTGGCGTATTCCTGCGGAAGAATCGACGTTGGTTTCATTCCATTCGCCACATCCGGCGCATTGAAAGCCTGCGTTCATGATCGCTTATCCATGGTAACAGCAAAAAAAGCGGCCAACCTGTTAAGGCTGGCCATTGCATTGTTGGACCTACCACGGACCAAACTTATATCGATCAAGACTCATTGCTCTTATGCGTTCGCTCCAGCAGCAGCGCGGGGGCTGGATTCCACTCGCACCCTGGTTGCTTCACTGGCTGCGGTTGCCGCAAAGTAACGTCTGTACGATTGGAAGATTCCCACCATGATCGGCAGCATCGCCAGCGGAACCTGCCAGCCGATCTCCCGCGTGAGCGTCAAGGTCAATCCGGCAATGCCGGCGCTCGCCACAAGATACGGAAACGAAAGCTGCAACATCTCAAGCCACGTGCGCACCACGCTGACGGCTTCCGTCAGACCGATCACAATTGCCACCGGCACCGTGTTCGCCAGCGCATATCCTGCTGCGGCAATCGCCAACCGCAGTGAAGGAGAACTCACTGCCGAACTCACTGAAGGCGCTGCGTAGATCAACCGCGTTGCCGCCACAGCCAGCGTGATTGTGCTGCAATTAAACGCCGTTTGCATCAGATTGAACTTTTTGCCCTTGGACAGGCACTGAAAGAACGTACTGATGAAGCCTACAGCAAGCGCTTCAGCAGTATTCATCTCCGCCGCTGCCACAAGAATAAACGGCAGATTTACTGACATTGTTCCGGTCACGCCCGGAAGCTTGATCCTGAGTCTGGCTGCCACACATGCGACCAACAAGAACGCTAAAAACTTCGCTGTGGGCACTTGCTTAGCGTTGAGTACGGCATCCCCCAGGAGGAGGAGGCCCGAAATTACAATCAACGCCACGAACATTCGCGCTGAAATTGACTTCGGCATAATTAGTCTTCCCCGTCCTCGCCGTCGCTTAATGCATTGACTGAATTAGCGCTCCAGACAATCGAATCGCCCCAGATGATGCTGTTTCCGGTCACACCCGATTGTCCCCAGATGATCGAGTCACCCCAGATAATCGAGTCGCTAAGGACGCAGTTGCCGCCCCATACGATCGAGTTACCCCAGATGATTGAGCTTCCCCAGGTGATGCTGTTGCCCCATGTAATGGAAAGGCTGTTGTTGAGCGTCGCCTGCCCGGTCGTCGCGTTGAAGTTCACCACGGGTGATGGCGCGCCGCCATTGACCACGTCAGCGCTTTTCAATGATGAATAGACGTCCAGATAGCCTGCGCCAATCGTAAAGACGTCGTATTGCGAAAAATAGCTCTTGCCCCAAACGTCATAGGCCCAGCTATTTACTGGATAGCCCTTCCATGCGGTCTTCATCATGCGTGCCTTGATGGTGTCCGGTGTAAGGGTTGGGTCTTTCTGGAACATGAGTGCGGCCGCTCCGGCGACAATCGGCGTCGCCATGCTGGTCCCACTCAGTCTTGTGTATTTTCCGCTGAGTCCTGTGGTGCAGATATTGCCAAGCAAACTCGAGACGCAGCTTGTAATCGGCTGAATGTTAAGGCTGCTCAGCGATGTAACCAGCGTGCTTCCCGGCGAAGCCAGTGAAATCACTCGGTTCCCGGGTGCAACCAGATCAGGTTTTACAACGTGATCCAGCAGCGTCGGCCCTTTTGAACTGTAACTCGCAACCGTGTCATCCAAGCGTGTGGCCGTACCATTTGTTTTGGTGGCTCCCACCGTGATTACGTTTGGATCATTTGCCGGCGCTTGAATCGTTGCATAGCCTTGCGTCCCGTAATCATTGTTGCGGCCTTCATTGCCCGCCGCCACAACCACTACGATTCCTGCTTTCCATGCCGCTTCAACCGCCTGGCACACTGGATCAAGAGTGTAAGACTCATATATGCTGCGACCCAGTGAAAGATTGATCACACGAATGTTGTACGTGCTTTTCAACTGGATGGCCCGTTGAATACCGGCAATCACCTGGCTATCAGTGCCTGAGCCATTCGCATCCAGCACGCGCAGGTTGATGATATTGGCGTTCGGCGCCACTCCAACATATTGCGTCGGATAGCCGCTCGCCGAATCATGGCCGTTGCCGGCGACGATTCCTGCCACGTGCGTTCCATGTCCGTAAGCATCGTTTGTGCTCGGGTCGCCGGGAATGAAGCTTTCGCTATAGACAATGCGCGAGCCCAATCCGCCCGACTTTTGCAGATCGTCATGGTTGTAAACACCGCTGTCGATGATCGCTACGCCAACGCCAGTTCCATCCAGTCCGTATTGTTGCCGCGCAACGTCTCCCTCAACCGCCGGGATATCGTCATCGGAAGCAACTTTGTTCGGACGGTCCGGACTCACGTATGCAACATCAGGATGCATCTCCAGCCACGCCAGCATTCTTACCGGTATCCGGTAAGCCGCTCCATTGATGTGATCGAACGAAAATCTTAGCTTGCCGCCCTGTGCCGCCATTTCGGAAGCATGCGCCTTAGGCGTTTGTTTGAATTGAACAATCACGTTCACTGTGCCGTCAGGATTCAGCGGAAAATTGGCAAGGTCGGCCGCGAGTTTGCTGTGTGCATTTGCCGCTGGAACTTTGGGACCAGCTTGCGCACTCAAAGTCACGGGAACCAGCACGAGGATCGCTACCACCGTCAAAAGAAAGAACCGAAGCCAGGTTGAGCTCTGCTCGGTTGCAAAATTGTTATTTTTGAATCTCATGTTGTCTTTGAACTCCGGAAGAAGTTTCCTGGTAAAGCGATTACTAAACCGCTGCTATGAACCCCATACAGCTGACGCCACAAGTATTGAGGCATGTTTGAGACTGGTTAAGGCAAGGCTCAATCCAGCAACGGCTGCGATAGCGCCTAAAGTGAAAACCACAACTTTGTTTCTGAGAGACATACGTTTCGACCTCTGCCTTATCTATTGCACGCGACAAACCAAAGTCACTCCTTGTAAGCTGTTGATTAAAAGGCAGTTGCCACGGCATTATTGCGCCAAGGTGCGACACGGAAGGCGGCCAAAGTCACAGCGAACAGGATCGATGGAAGGTTAAACTGCTTGTTTTCAGGTATTTACCTTGCATGCGACAACTGCGTCACACGTTGGCGGAGTTGAATTCTGCTTTCTTGACATTGTGGCATAGCGGTCTCAACCAAAAGATTAGGCAGATTAGCTATTTCTTAGCTTCAAAAGGTGTTGTAGCGGAGAGCCTGTTCAACTTCTGCAGGGCTTGGGACGGTTGGCAGGGCCGCAATCAGCTTCTTGGTAAACGGCTGTTGGGGACTGAAAAAGATCGCTTGCGGTGTATTACATTCCACGATTTTGCCGGCATTAATCAAAGCTATCCGATGGCACAGTCCGTAAGCCGATACCAGATCGTGCGAGATAAAAAGCATGCTCATCCCCAGCTTGCGGTTCAATTCTCCAAACAAGGCCAGGATTTCCGCCTGGGTTACCGCGTCAAGCGCGCTGGTCGGTTCGTCAGCTATCAGCAGTGCCGGACGATGCATGATGGCCATGCCAATTAAGACGCGCTGGGCCTGGCCAACGCTGATCTCTGACGGATAACGTCGCAGGAACTCTTCGTTCGGAGGCAAGCCAACATCTCGCAACGCCTGAAAGACAGACTCTTCCATGTGGTCGCTGCCGCCATGCCCATGCAGCTTCCATGCTTCATTCATCTGTGTACCCAGCCGCAAGGCTGGATTCAACGCCGACATCGGACTCTGTGGCACAAAGGAAATCACTTTGCCTCGCAGCTTGCGCCACTCTTTTTCTTTCAGTGCCAATAACTCGTGACCATCCCATAGAATCGAACCACGTGCCTTGCCGCCCTTCAGGTTAAGCAGACCAAGAATCGCCAGCGCCAAAGAACTTTTTCCGCAACCGCTGTGCCCCACCAGTCCCAATACTTCACCCGGACGCAAATCGAGACACAGTTCGTCCAGGACGGGTGGCTTGTCCTTGTAGTTAATCGTCAGCCTGACCGAAAGAAGGTCCATACAAAATCCTAGTGCGCCAGTGCCAGCGTCTCAACGTTCCAGAAAGTCTGCGGGCGAAATACGCTGGGCTCGGCGTTTTTCACTGCCGGTGCAATTGCCACAAGCGCGTCTTTGTTAATCAGATAAATAAAAGGTTCCTGCTCCCACGCAATCTGCTGAACGCGGTCCCAGTATTGCTTGCGCTTATGCTCATCGCCGGACGCGGCCTGCGCGCGCATCAACTTATCGATCTCCGCTTCCCACGGGGTTGCAGGTGATTTCTGGTTCGGGTTCCATTGATGATTGTCGGCCGAACTCAGCCACACGGCCATCTGCGAATTCGGATCGAGTTCCACGTTCTGGAAGCCCAGCAGGCAAGCTTCATAGTTATAGGATTGCGTCATTCGCTCCAGCAAAGAGTTGAAATCCAGCGTGACCACGTTCACCTTGATGCCAATTTTCTTCAGGTCCTGCTGGATCATGGTGGCCATGCTTTCGCGCGCTCGATTGCCGGCATTTGTGGCGATGGAGAACTCTACGGCATTCCCGGCCTTATCTTTCAGTGTCTCTCCTTGCAGATGAAAGCCATCCTGTTGCAGCCTGCGCAGCGCGTCTGCTGTGTCATACGCGTGCGGCTTAAGATCGCTGTTAAACCAGAACTTATTGCTGGGCGAGATAATTCCGATTGCCGGCACCGCATGGCCGCGATAGACGATTCGCGCCAGATCATTGCGATTGATTGCTTCAGAAATTGCCCGGCGGAAGTTCGTCGAAGCGAACCAGGACTTCTTGTAGACTGGCAACGGCGCGCCCGGCACTTGGTTAAACCAGAGCTGCTCCGTATCCGTGGAAGCTCCGGCGTCCCGAACAGAAGCGTTATCGGCGGAAAGCTTTTCAAAAATTGCCGGCGAGACAGTGTTGATCAACTGGACTTCGCCGCGCTTATAGCGCATCGCTTCAATTTCAGGGTTCTGTTCAATATCCAGCCGGATTGAGTCGAGGTACGGAAGCTGCTTCCCTGCCGCATCTTTCTTCCAGTAATAAGGATTTCGCTTCAGCAACAGATACGATCCGGCTTTTCGCTCTGCCACATAGAACGGCCCCAGCGCGGCCATTTCTTTTTGCGGTGACTTTGCTGAAAGGATTGCCACGGTATCAAAGAGATTCACAAGGTTAGCCACGGGCGCCGGAAAATCAATCTCAATCTCTTTCGCGGAAACCACGTTCGTCGTTAACTTGCCTTCAGCCGAGCGGAACGCGTCGCCGGTGCTCGAGTGCAGTGCTGGATCCATCAACTGCTGCATGGTGTAGGCCACATCTTCGGCTGCGAAAGGAGTGCCGTCGGAATACTTCAATCCTTCGCGCAGCTTGAACCGGATGCGTTTGCCGCCTTCTGAAACCTTCCATGACGTTGCCAGCTCGGGCTCTGCTTTGAGCGTGAGCCGATTCACGCGTACCAGTACGCCTCCGGTGAGGTACCGGATGGTTTCAGACGCCTCGTCTTCTACCAGCAATGGATTAAATGTCTTGGGCTCAGCGCGCAGGCAGAAGCGCAGCTCTCCCCCGCTTTGGGCAAACGTGGAAATTGCGCCCAGCAGCACGATGGTGGAGACTAAATAATGTCGCTTCAATTGCGTATCTCCTGTTTGTTCAGTAATACCTGGAACGAGCTGATAACCACTATAAGTACCGCAAGCGGCAGCAACCGCCAAGGTTCCGGACGTACCATGACCGAATCCTGAAGTTCCCGCAGCAGGCTGCCAAGGGACGGCAAAGGCTCGGCCACACCCAGCCCCAGAGCGCCCAGATTGGCTTCAGCGATGATGAAAACAGGAATCGAAATCCAGAACTGTGCCAGCAGCGCGCCACGCAGGTTGGGCATAAGATGGAGTCGTATCAACTTCAATCCAGAAAAGCCGGATGCCCGGGCCATCCATACGAACTCTGACTTCATCAGGTCCTTGGCGCCGGCGCATATCACGCGCGCTGAAGCCGCCCATCCCAGAAGCCCCAGCAAAGCAAAAGTCACGGTGACGGACGCTTCCGGTGAGACATTTAATGGCAGGACCGCGCGCACTGTAATCAGAAGAAATAACCACGGTACGGAAAGGAATAGATCGATAAGCAGTTTGCAGCAGCGCTCCGTCCATCCGCCAAAGTATCCCGCTATTCCGCCGACCAGTCCGGCAAGCGCTGTTGTGAAAAGCGCTGCCAATGGCGCAAGCGTTAAAGAAACCCGCATTCCGTAAAGCAAGCGGGCCCAGCGGTCGCGTCCCAATTCGTCAGTTCCCAACAGATGATGCATCGACGGGGCGGCCTGTGGCGTCTCACGAAATTGCTGTTCGTAACCAGCAGGCGCCAAGTAATGTGCTCCAAGGATGGTTAATGCCGTGACCGCCAGCACTGTAATCGCTATTAAACGGATGGTCTTCATGCGGCACTCCGCTTGAAGCCTCGCTGGGCCGCATCTGAAATCAGGGTCGCACAGACAGTCACAAACGTAACCACCATGGTCAGGTTCACAAGCAACGGCAAATCACGGGCCTGAGCTGCCTGCCACGCCAGCTGTCCAATGCCGGCAACGTCACTTACAACTTCAATGGGCAGCAGAACGCCAATCCCAATGCTGATGGAAACGCCTACCAGCGCCATGATCTGCGGGAATGCAATTGGCGCAACGTGCCACGTTAAAATCCGCCATGGGCCTGCGCCCTTTGCTCGCGCCGTAAGCACGTGCGGCATCTCGCTGCTCTGTTGCAGCAAATTTTGCGTGTAGCGATAAATCTTGGGGAATACCAGCAGCGCCGCCGCAAAAGCCGGAGGCCATCGCAACAACAAGAAGACCAGCGCCAGAGCAGCCGCTGGAATGGAAATAAAAGTCCCGCTCAGCCCATTGGCAAGAAAGCTGAGGGCCGGGATGTCCCACGTTTGTGCGGCGATTGCCAAAGCCAGGCCCAGCAGCCATCCCACCGAAAGAGCAAATGCGAGGTTAACCATTGTTACCGGCAATCGCTCACGCAGAAGTTCTTTCACCGGTTGATTGAGTGATCGCGAAGTGCCCAGATCGCCACGAACGAGAGATGCGATGTACTGCCCATAAAAATGAGGAATATCTGAATCCACCAGATGTGCGCGCCGGATTGCTTGAATGCTTTGTGCCGAGAGGCCGGAATTCAGCTCCTGGTCGTCAGAGGAAAAGCCGGGCGCAATGCGCATGAGCATGGCGCCCGCAAAGCTCGCCATGAGCATGACCGCCAGCAGTCGCAGGACGGCCCCGCTCCAGAATCGCAGCATTATCCAGCCACCGCGTCACGGACAGCAGCGGCTCGTCTTGTCTCCGTCAATGTGCTGAATACTTTCAAGATCTTGTGGTGCTCTTGCTTTTGGATGTACATGCGCCGATCCGCTTCCGCCAGCAGCTTCTCGGCGTCCACTCCGTGTTCCGGATAGATGGCGCAGCCCACGCTCAATGACAACCATTCCACGCCACAAACTTCGCGGCCGGCATTACCCGCCAGTTCACTCAGGCAAATGCCGCGCGCTTCCGCTGCAGACGCGCTCAGCCCGGGAGCGACGATCACGAACTCATCGCCTCCCATCCGCGCAACGTAGTCATATTCGCGGCAGGAGCCTTGCAGCGTTTCAGAAAAATGCCGGAGAATCCGGTTACCTTCAAGGTGGCCAAATCGATCATTGATCTTTTTAAATCCGTCCAGGTCACAAACCATAACGGTTAAAGAAGTGTCCAGACGTTTACAGCGGGCCAGTTCGCGATCCAGATGGATAAACAAGGAACGCGCATTGGGTAACTCAGTGAGGTAGTCGGTTGTGGCCGAACTCTCCGCTTCCTGGAAGGCGAGTGCGTTCTCAACAGAAAGCGCAACTTTTGAACTGATGGCCAGCAGGATGCGCAGGTGATCGGAAGTATATGCATCGGCGTCAGAGTGATAGAGAGTTAACACTCCCACCACACCCTGCAATCCTTCCAGCGGTATTGAAATGGCCGAACGCAAAGGACTGAACCGGTTCGAATCCTGTAAGTAACCATGCTCCAGCGCTGGATTGCCATTCAGCATCGGCTTGCGGTTCTGCGCCACCCATCCTGACAATCCTTCTCCCAGCGGGATTCGCAAAGCCGCGAACAAGCGGAAGTTGTCTCCATTGACATACTCGGGAAGCAACTCATTTCCGCGGACAATGTAGGTTGCAATGGCGTCATAGGGCACAAGACGCTTCAGCCGTCCGCTTAGCACAGAAAGCGTTTCACTCAGGCTGAGTGAGTTACCCAGGTCCTGCGTAAGCTCAAAGAGTACCTGCGCTTCCTGGCGCGCCGCGGCAATTGACGACAGGAAGGCGGTCTGGTTGCCGGTGTCATTGGCTTTGTCGACCACGAATCCATTTGCGGGGGCCTTGCCGCGTTCCACTTTAAGATCTGTTGAGAGTTTCTGGCGGTCCGGCAACTGCGATTGCGAATGGACAATTGCTTCCAGCTCTTTGTAGCTGGTCTTCAGGAGATTGACGATTCGTGGATCAAATGCCTTCCCACCCTGGTCCGCCACCCATTGCATGGCGTCGTCCAGGGGCAGCGCTTTGCGATATTGACGGTCTGTGGCCAGAGCATCCAGACAATCGACGGCGGACAGGATCCGGGCGCCCACGGGAATTTCTTCCCCCTTCAGCCCGTCTGGATATCCAGTGCCGTCCCATCGCTCATGGTGCGCCCTCACAATTGGAACCACCGGATACGGGAAATGAACGCGCTCCAGGATCTCTGCGCCTACTACTGGATGGATCTTCATTTTTTCAAATTCTTCAGGGGTCAGCCTGCCCGGCTTGGAAATAATGTGCTCAGGCACGGCCAGTTTGCCAATGTCATGCAGCAATGCGGCGGCGCGTAATGCTTCAACTTCGTCCGCGGAAAGATCGAGCCTTTTTGCCATTTCCACTGCGTAAACGCGGACGCGCTCAAGATGGTCATGAGTGGTCTGGTCTTTGGCTTCAATGGCAAGCGCCAGCGCCTCAATGGTGCGCATGTGCAACGCCGCCATCTCCGACACGTGATTTTTTTCATTCTCCAGCTTGCCCAGGTAGAGACGATACGAGCGATAGATCACAAACATTGCCGGCAAGGCCAGCAATGTCGGTTGCCAGCCCACTTTTTGCGTAAGCCATCCAAACATCGCGGCCAGCGCGCCGCCGGCAAGGTAATAGGGCAGCGACCAGAAATAACAGTCAGTCCAGATTTTTTGCAGCCGCTTATTTTCGGTCATAGCGATGATCGTCGCCACCGGAAGTGTATTGAAAAGGAAATAAACTGCGGCTGAGAGCATCAGCAGAAAAGCGGCATTTGGATGGAGCCGCGTTGACCAGGGCCCGTGATAAGTGAAATATGCGGCTGCTATGGCCACCGCCGCGCTGGAAACGTTAAATAGTACTTGTTCAATCCGGGGCCAACGCCGCTTGGTAAAAAGGCATTGCGCCAGAATCGCGGAACATCCCAGAATTAACGTCTCAGTAAAGGTGAGCTGGGCAATACCCAGCAGGATAAAAAGGAAGTTGACTGAGATCGTTCCGGTAATCTCCGGAAGTTCTACTTTCAGTCTGGATGCAAGCAGGGCGGTCAAGAGATAGGCTATAAATTTAGGCAAGTCATCGATCTTGCACGCCACTGCGCCATAGACCGCCGTAGCCAGTCCTGCCAGGCAGACTGCATAAAGAAAGATTCGCGCTTGCTTCGACATACCCTTTTCCGTCTCCGTCCATGCTTAAGTTAGGCAATTGCCGGGCCAAACAAGCCACGAACGGTGTTTCCTCTTGTTAAGTCAATGCTTTAGCGTTCTGCCGTCTGAGGCCAACTCGGCTCTATGCCTTACATGCGTGCGACATTCTTGTCGCAGCCCCCGGAGTCAACGGCGCACTAAAGTGTCACAGCAAGCCTTCCCAAAACGGGACTGTGATAGGCGAAGTTTAGCCTGATATTCCCGGATATAGCATTGGATAAAGCTGAAGTTGAGGAACTTAAGTAATCATCGCGATCACTTCTTCAATTGCGGGTGTGACGAACTTGTCTCATCATGGGCGATAACGAGTGACAAATGCGCGCTATCTGCCCATGTTGCGCGCATATAAGAGGAGAGGATTCTGTCGACCGCGGTTAATAACGCGTGTGAGTTGACCAGTCAGATCGTTCGCAGTGACGCTTTAAAACGCGTGATGCGGCTGGTCGAGCAGGTTGCATGTCATCCGGCTGCGGTGTTGATTGTTGGAGAGACTGGCACCGGCAAGGAAATGATTGCCCGTTCCATTCACAGCCACTCGCTTCGCTGTAACAAAGCGTGGGTGGACGTAAATTGCGCCGCCATCCCTGAGCATCTGGTTGAAAGCGAACTCTTTGGCTATGAAAAAGGCGCTTTTAGCGGCGCTGACACGCAGAAAATCGGCTACTTTGAAATGGCCGATGGCGGAACCCTTTTCCTGGACGAAATCGGAGACCTCGATCCTAAGGTGCAGGTCAAACTGCTGCGCGTATTGGACGGCGTGCCTTATTACCGTCTGGGTGGAAGCAAGAAAGTCAGCGTGAATGTGCGCGTGGTGGCGGCTACCAACCAGAATCTGGAAGAACTGGTCCGTGCTGGGCGTTTTCGCAATGATCTTTATCACCGACTGGCCGAATTTAAGCTGGAAATCCCGCCACTGCGGGAAAGGCCGGAGGACCTGCTGGCGATTGCCGAGCAGATACTCCACCAGCATTACCCGAATTCCCGTTTTTCAAATGACGCGGTTACGGCGCTGCTCACGCACGAATGGCCGGGCAACGTACGCGAACTTCGTAATGCCATTTTTCGCGCGATTATGCTGGCTAAAAACGCCTCATTGGAAATCACCAGCGTAGATCTAAAATTGAATCGAGACACAACTCCTGGACAAGGCAAGACCCCCTTGAATCGTGATCTTGACCAGGTGGAGCGGCAGATCGTGTTTGACATGTTGGACCGTTGCGGCGGCAACCAGGGCAAAGCAGCCGAAGCTCTGGGAATTTCTCGCCGCACTCTGCTTCGCAAGCTGAAGGCATATCGTGAAAATGAAAGTGAAACAGCCGTGGGCACCTTGTGCGCGGAGCAGCAACGTTATTATCGCAAGCAGACCAGTGCTCCCGTTAAGCTAATGCATGGTGAAGAGTGCATGGACGCCAACCTGCTGAACATCAGCCTGGGCGGAGCCGGAGTTTCTCTCCATAAACTCCTGGGACAGGGCGAAGCGGTAACGATTCATTTTGTCGTTCCTGAAAGCGACGTGCAGGCTGAACTGCGCGGGCGCATTGCATGGGCGGATAAGGAAGGGCACCACGGAATTCAATTCAGCGAAATGCCGGCAGAGATTCGCAGTCACCTGCAGCGCTGGTTCCAGTCAGAAATGAAGAAAGACGGCTGGCGTGAAGAGCTTGTCAGCTGATTATCCTCGCACATTCTTTCAGAATTGTGAGAAGTCCGGCTTGCGCCGCTGCATGAAAGCCATCATTGCTTCCCTTGCCTCCGGACCTTGTAAGAGAGCGGCAAATTGTTCGGTCTCCTTGACCATCGCATCGGCAATTGCGCTGATTGATCCACGCTTCAACAAAGCTTTTGTGATGCGCAACGCTGACGGCGGCTTTTCCGCAAGCTGCCGTGCCTTCTCCATCGCCGTGTCAAGGAGTTCATTGCTGGCAACTATGGTGTTCACGATTCCAACGTCTCGTGCTGTATCCGCTGTGAATGGCTCGCCAAAGTACAGCAGCTCTGCTGCCCTGCGCTGTCCCATCAGTTCAGGTAGAAGAGCACTGGATCCGGCTTCCGGACACAGTCCCAGATTGACAAATGGAAGCTGAAAGCGCGCGTCCGACGCCGCATATACAAGGTCACAATGCAACAACATTGTGGTGCCGATTCCAACCGCTGCTCCTCCCACAGCGGCAATCACTGGTTTCTGCGCGGCTATCAATGTTTGCAGGTACAGGATCGCCGGACTCGTCTCTCCCGGCTTTGCGTTGGCAAAATCCACCAGGTCATTCCCTGCAGTAAAACAGGCCTCTGTTCCCGTGATCAGGATTACACGAATGTTTGAATCGGCGTCGGCTTGCTTGAGCGCTTCGATCATTCCCATATACATGCCGCGGGTCAAAGCATTCTTCTTTTCCGGACGGTCCAGCCGCAGTGTGAGAATCTTATTCTCCACCGACACAACAATATGCTCCGCCATTCCAAGCTCCTTGGCGATCAGATTTTCTTGCTAATCGCGAATGGTGACAGGATACGCCAGAATGGTGATTTTGCGCTTTGCGGAAGGTGCGGAAAAGAAATCGCAGGCTCGGCCGAGCATCTCGATCTGATCGCGCGGCTATGTCCGCACGAAGAGTAAGATCTCGGTCGCGCCGCTTCATTATCTAAGCGACGGTTATCGCTCAGGACAATCACTCCGTGCGCAAAGCCAGCATAGGCTCAGTATTCGCGGCTCTGCGGGCCGGAATCACGGCGGCAACAAAAGCCGCAGCCGCCAAAACAATCGTGGTGATCACCAATACAAATGGATCATGCGGTTTTACTCCGTAAAGCTGACTAGCCATCACGCGCCCACCAAAAATGGTGACCGGAATACCAATAGCAAGACCGATGCCGACCTGAGCGAATGCGCCGCGCAAAACCATTCCCAACATATTTAGGCGATCTGCGCCCAGAGCCATCCGAATGCCGATCTCGCTTGTCCGCCGCTCCACTGTGTACGACGTAACGCCATAAAGGCCGATGGAGGCCAGAATCAACGCCAATATTCCGAAGAAAGACGTCAGCTTGGCGATCATTGCCTGTTGCATGAAATTTGCTTTCACCTGGACAGCAAAGCTCTGAAAATCGATCACCGCCAGATCGGGATTAATCTGCGATAGCACTCGGCGGATCTGCGTCTCAAGTCCGGACACCTCTCCATGGGTCTGGATTTCAATAGCATTCAGGTATCGTGAGCGGTCTTCAAACTGTTCATAACGCGGATCGGGATTATGCGCGCTCTGGCCCTCAGCCAGGAAATACATTGCGCGCATCTTGCTGGTGGCTCCCCAGTAATTCGTGTCCTCAGTCACTCCCACAATCTCAAATGCGCCTGGATGTTTCAGATCGTCACTGAAGTGCTTTCCAATGGCTTGGCCATCTTTGAAATACTTTTTCTCAAAGAAGCGATTCACCAGCGCCACGGCGCGCGTCGTGGGCGTGTCCTGCTCATTGATGGTTCGCCCTTCAACGATCTTGGTGCCAATCGTGTCGAAATAGCCGGGGCTCACGCGCAGCCATGATGCGCCATGGTCGGGCGTCCCGGGCGCTGGCGGCGGGTCGCCCTCGATATATACGCCCTCGCCCCAATTGTCGCCCTCCATTGGACTATAAAGCGAAAAGCTCACTTGCTGGACACCCGGGATAGCGAGGATATTTTCTTTAAGCTGCCGGTAGAGCGGCTCCAGTCTTTCAGCCTTGTATCCGGCCATCTGCGGATCAATGTGCAAGATGTACCGGTTGGTGGTGTCAAAGCCGAAGTTGCGATGTTGCATATTATTCAAGCTGCGAGTTAACAGGCCGGCAGCACATAGGAGCACGAGTGACAACGCGGCTTGTACTATCACCAGCGATTTTTGACCTAACGTCCCTCTGCGTCCCGTGGAACGTCCCGCGCCGCGCAAAGCTTCAGCGGGATTGGTGCTCGCAGTCATCCATGCGGGCGCAATTCCGAACAGGATGCCGGTTAAAATTGAAGTTGCAAATGCAAATGCCAGGACTGGTAATGATGGCGTAGCCTGGATGGGCACGTAATCATTTCCAAAAGCTAGCCGCAAGATCATCTTCGATCCGGCAAAGGCAATTGCAATCCCCGCCAACCCGCCCATCATCGCCAGAACCACGCTTTCCGTGAGTGCCTGCCGTACCAGAGTGGCGCGCGACGCGCCCAAAGCGGAACGGACCGTGATCTGCTGCTTGCGGGCGGTCGCACGGACCAGCATCAAGTTGGCCAAATTGGCGCACGCAATCAATAAAACGAAAGCTGAAATCCACATCAAAAGGTGAAGGCCGTCCTGATATTCGTCGCGCATCCTTTGCACGCCGCCTCCGCCAGGAGAAAAATGCAGCGTCTGCTTGGCAACAAGAGGTTTAGAGCGATCTTCAACCTTGCTTTCCGGACTCAACAAGAATTGACGCAGCTCTACCTGCATCTGCGCTTCCATGGCTTTTTTGTCCGCACCCGGGTTGATGCGTCCAATCAGGTCGAGCCAGTCCAGTGAGGCATCGTTCAGCACCCCGACGGCCGGTTCAATCACGGGCTCGGCATTGAGCGGAAGCCAGAATGAAGGCGGATTGCTCTGCACTCTATCGCCAAAAAAACCGGCAGGCGCAATACCGACGACCGTCACCGGCTGTGAGTTCATCACAAATCCCGTTCCGATAATAGACCGATCGCCTCCGAACTTTTCCTGCCATGTGCGGAAGCTCATTACCGCCGCCATGGGCGCACCCTTGTTGTCGTCTTGAGGGGAAAGCATCCGTCCGGCATAAGCGGGAATTCCAAACGTGGAAAAATAATTGCCCGAAACAAACTCGCCTCGATATGACTCAGAAGGCTTGCTGTTGCCGCTCCAGCGCACTCCCATCAGGCTATTCCCAGCCTGCATGGCCGCCAGTTCTTCGAATCCCGGGGTGCGCTCCTTAAACTGTTTGTACTGCTCAAAGGAAAAGAGGGACCAGTTGTCCTGTAATCCGCCGTTGATACAGCAGTTTTCTTCATTGCCCACGCGCACAAGTTCTCCGGGCTTGGATACCGGCAGTGACTTGAGCAGCACGGCATGAACCAGCGTAAAGATCGCAGTTGTCGCTCCAATGCCCAGTGCCAGGGTTAGCACGGCCGTGGCTGTAAATCCCGGGGCTTTTCTGAACTGCCGCAAAGCGTAACGAATTTCTTCCAGAATCTGCATTCAATTTTTCCCTTGGCCTTACTTTGCGCGGTTGGTTTCACTGAAAAAGAGTATTACGAGACTTAAGACGATTTTCACTTACGCAAGGTCTCGGCGCCCTTTGAAAGGTATATACGGGCGCTGGCAAAAAAGGTTTCTACTTTCTTTGCATATTGTGAATATTTATTTTTAGATCTCGGTTTGGTTCAAAGCGCAGGATCCCTCATATCGAATCATCTCGGGCGCCTGATCGACAGGCAATGGGTTTTCGATCAGCGCGACACGGGAATGATCACGGGCACTCGATTGGCGCAACCCAGGCGGTAGATATGTAATGTGTGCTCCAGGGATCAAGTCGACAGTTGAGCCGTCCGCGGCGAATGAAGATTGCCTCGCGGAGGGTCACGCTAAAACTGAGGAGAAAAGCTACGGTGAAAGATGTGCTCTGGGAATTGCTTCAGAAGAGGTAGGCCATTTGAACATGGGCTTTCGACAACGCCCTTCCTCATATCGATAAAAATCGCTGCCCCAAGAGATCGGATAAACTGTGCGCGCGCCAACTGAAACAAAGTACTGCCGCGCAGTGCCACCGTCGCGTAAAGTGATGCAAGCATCGACTAGCAAGCACCCGAGCTAAGTCAGCGATCAGGCAGCCACCAATTCAGAAAACCAGCCGCCAGCCCTCGGGTTTGCCGGTTCTACCTTGCCTAATGATAACGCTGTCATTTGAAAATTCCTCGATAAAGCAACAAAAGGCCGACGACGAAATAGAACGCCGCGGCGACGGGTCGCGGGATACGTGAGTTGTTGCCGCCTCCCCAAATAAGATGGGTTGTCCAACCGATAGGACTAAACTCCTTTACAAATAGCGACACCAGAATCGATCCAATCCCTAGACCTATGTCTATCTTATGTCTCATTCATTTGATTTCCCCTGATGCGGCACAACCTTCGAGATCATTATTGTACGTACTGTAATGTTGGGAGTATCGGTGCGTGACAAGCTGAGCGCGCTTGAGCTTCGTTAGTCGGAATCAGGAGCATTAACGTCGACTTCCCGCGAACCGCCCGCTGCCTCGCAGTCTTGGTTGTTGTCCTAAGCACGTAGACATAACGATTCCACGATTGAGGCAGGATCTATGCTGCCCAGATACTGATCGGGGCTGGTTCACCGTCCCTGTGTTCCGGTTAATTGGCGGAACATCGTGTGTTCCAGATTGGACTCCGCGTCATGAACGTCATCCGTAAAACCGTTAAACGTCCAGTTCGTCCCGGTGCAGCTGACGCCATCGGCAAAGGGAAACCCGGTGCAGGTTTCTGAATTGGCCCCGCTGGACATTACGCGCTTGGTCCCAGCCAGTCGGTGTAGAGAGAATTTTTGGTAGCCGGGAGCTTGGCATCAGCGACGACTTCAAGATTCCGACTTCAAAGCCACAAACGGATATATGCACCCCCAGCTTACCAGCTTAGTCCACGCGAGAGCGGCGATGGACCGGCGCAACGCGTTAAAACCCATCAATGACAGCCACACTTACAACCACACACGACTTAAGGACGGACTTTGAGAAATATGGTAACCTTTTAAGGAATCAACACATTCTGCCCCCTCGTTCAACGGCAGGACAGCTGACTCTGGATCAGCATATCGGGGTTCGAATCCCTGGGGGGCAGCCAAATCTCCTAAGTCCATCGCAGTCATGGACATGCATCAAGTTCTGGCCTCTTTGGGGATAAGGCTATCAATTTCAACTTCTCATGATCGCCGCGTAGATTCTGCGTGCGAAATTAGATGGCCGCCGCCCGCAGGATCAGCAAAGAACGAGGGCCTAACTCCCAGTTCGTTCCCGCGAGCTCTTCTCTGAGTGTGTCCGTAAAATGTTGGGCGGTCTCGATGGCTACCTTCTTCTCTCCGTAATTAGCCAGCACGAGGTACAACTGGCGATTGGCAAAGACCGATGCTGTCATGTCATCCGGGAGGCGGCCGCGAATGAACTGTGTTTCCTTGATCTCAATCCAGGCCCAGGTTCCTTCCTCTACCATCTCTGTAT
>DAHUXR010000309.1 GCA_027307045.1 Acidobacteriaceae bacterium | reverse complement strand
GCAACAGCCTGATGTTTCCTTCGAACTGCAGGGTTTCCGGCCTTCGCGTCCTCAATACGGCGACAAGGAGAGGGGCCACGGCAATCCAGCTCAGCAGGTACAGGTTGGGCAATGGAAAGATCAGAACCTGCAGAATGGCCGACAGAATCGTCAGCAGCCATGCCCTCTTGTCGATTCCCCACATTGCTGCAGCAGGATATCAGGCGGTGCTGCGGTGTGTGCGGAAGCACAGCCGAGAAAGGCGGTTTACTTGGAGAAATAGGAGTTTAGAGCAATAAAAATCGGGGTTAGCAATAGCGGCTCTCGCCGCCACTTCCAACCCCGTCTCCCAGGTTCTGTGGTAGGTGAAGCGAGTATGGACCTAGGGGCTTTGGGTAACAAGATTACCGAGGACAATGGCCTTTAGTAACTTCGCCGGATGTTCGCTTTCTGCGATCTTCGGCGAGGCTACCCGGCGCCGGTCTCCGCAAAATGGCGAGCTACTTTTCTGCCGTGACCGCGCGTTGCAACTGGCTGTTCTCTCGTAGGCGCTTCGGGAAGTTCCTCTCGTATTTTTGCAGCGGATAG
>DAHUXR010000308.1 GCA_027307045.1 Acidobacteriaceae bacterium | reverse complement strand
AGCGCAAGTGGAAGGAGTACCCCAGCGTGGGCCAGATGTGGCGGCGCAACTGTGAGCGCATCACGCCGCTGTTCCACTATCCCGCGGAGATCCGCAAGGCCATCTACACCACCAATGCGGTGGAAGCGCTGAACCGGTCGCTACGCAAGATCATCAAGACCCGTGGCGCCTTCCCCAACGAGGAGGCGGCGATGAAGTTGCTGTTTCTGGCTCTGCGCCATGCAGCCAAGAAGTGGACCCTGCCGATCCGTCACTGGAAAGAAGCGCTCAACTATTTCACCATCCTGTGGCCGGAGCGGATGCCGTCCCTGGAAAGGATCGCGGAGTGAACGTCGTAACGGCTAGTACATTGCTGGTGCAGGGGAAAGGGAAACTGTCCCCTTCCCCTGCGACCCCATCCCCAAACCCAAAAACAAACCCTGGTCGTTTACACAGAGAACTGGACACACCCTCTGAGTCAGGCAAAACATAACGTAGCGTTCTTTCTCTGACATACTGATCCTTTCAGGCAGCGGTTACCCGGTAGCTGCCTAACCTGTTTTCGTGGTCTTGTGTTTTTCGATCCACG
>DAHUXR010000307.1 GCA_027307045.1 Acidobacteriaceae bacterium | reverse complement strand
GGGCGTAGCCGACGCCGCGCAGCGTCCGGATCGCATCGACGCCGAGCTTCTTGCGCAGGTTGTGCACGTGGACCTCGATTGCGTTGCTCTCGACTTCCTCGCCCCAGCGATAGATGCGTTCCTCGAGCTGCGCCTTGGACAGCGCCGCCCCGGGGCGCTCGAGCAGCGCCGCGAGCAGTGCGAATTCGCGCGCCGAGACGTCGATCGCGCGCCCACCCTGCATCACGATGCGCGTGCCGGTGTCCAGCGTCAGGTCGCCGTGGCGCAGCAGGTTGTCCTCGCGGCCGACGTCGCGACGCAGCAGCGCGCGCATGCGCGCGGTCAATTCGTCGAGGCTGAACGGCTTGGTCAGGTAATCGTCGGCGCCGGCGTCGAGACCCGCGACCCGGTCCGCGACCGCGTCGCGCGCCGTGACGATCAGCACGCGCACCCGGTTGCCGCCGCGGCGCAACTCGCGCAGCAGATCCAGCCCCGAGCGGCCGGGCAGCATCACGTCCAGGATCAATGCGTCGTAGCCGCCATCGCGCGCGCGCGCGAGCGCCTCGTCGCCGTCGTGGCTGACATCCACGGCGAA
>DAHUXR010000306.1 GCA_027307045.1 Acidobacteriaceae bacterium | reverse complement strand
CCGAAGGCGCGAAGTTATCGGCATGGCTGAAGCCATGCCCTCCCCAAAATGTTCAACGCATGAGCGGTTTAGACTGACATCCCTTCGACTGCGTGGGGCAGACGCCCATGTCTGCCCTACATGAGCAGCAACATCCTTCACCACGGAGACACGGAGGCACGGAGAAAAAGACACTGTCTAAAAGCAGGTTCCTCCACTTGCCGTCGCTACGCTCCGGCGGCGGTCGGAATGACACGGTTTTAAATTCAGTTGCATAGGTGCTTCGCTGCGCTCAAGATGACAATTCTTCAGTAAATCCGGAAAAGCAGATTCCTACATCGCCGTCGCGGACGCTCCGGCTTCTTCGGAATGACAAGGTGGTCGGGGCGGTTGTTGTTTCCCCCACTTCTCGCAAAGGCGGCGAGAAATGGGGCACCCCCGGCGAAATCTTTCACCACAGAGGGCACGGAGGACACAGAGAAAATGCACAGGTCCTTCGCGCAAAGAACGCGCTGAGGATGACAAGGCGTCTATTTTTTCCGATTGATGGGCGTTCATCCGTGTTAATCCGTGGCCAAAACTTTATGCGTTGATGGCT
>DAHUXR010000305.1 GCA_027307045.1 Acidobacteriaceae bacterium | reverse complement strand
GGACAGCGCGCCAGATGCTGCTCGAGTTCGTAGCGGGCATCGTCGGCGAGTTCGTTATACAGATACAGCGAAATGTTTTCTTTGACCCATTCGCACTTCATATTAGTTCTACCCCTTAAAGCAGGTTTACCCCTTAATGCTAGATACCCCTTAAAGCTCGTTTACTCTTAATGATTCATCGCAAATCCGCCAGGGCGCCGCGTAGTTTTTGCGTGGCGCGGAAGAGCGTGTTCTTGGCGGTCTCTTCCGTTGTATTCAAAACTTCGCCCACGGTGCGCAATTTCAATCCGTGATAATGCTTCAACTCAAAAACCATGCGCTCGCGCGGCGTTAATTTATCGAGAGCATGATTGATACGGCTGCCCAGCTCTCTTCGCATCAAATCGCGCTCTGGACTGGCGGCGGCGCGGTCATCGGCCACGCGATCGAGCACATCGTACGACTCGCCGTCCGAATCCGTCGCCACCGGCGCGTCTTCTTTCCGCACCTGCCGCTTGCGCAGATGGTCGAGGCATAAATTCGTCACGATGCGGTAAATCCAGGTATAGAAGGAGCACTCAAACCGGAAACTGCCCATGTTT
>DAHUXR010000304.1 GCA_027307045.1 Acidobacteriaceae bacterium | reverse complement strand
TACCGAACGTCGACTACCCGTTACATGACAAGACCATCGTGGTTACCCACTGCGGCCGCATCTGCCTGGGAAACAAAAAGATCAATTTTAGCCAGGTTTTTGCCGGACAGGCTGTCGGAATCAAAGAAGTACAGGATGATATCTGGTTGGTCAGCTTTATGGATTATGATCTGGGATACTTCGATCTGGAAACGCGGGTCCTCGAACCACTCGAAAACCCGTTCGGCCCGAAACTGTCACCCATGTGATCGGCACGATCTGTTACCCATGTCTCCGGGTCAAACCCGAGATATATGGCGGAGAGGGAGGGATTCGAACCCCCGATAGAGTTACCCCTATGCCTGATTTCGAGTCAGGTGCATTCAACCGGGCTCTGCCACCTCTCCGTCGAGGGAACTTGCGGCGAATCAGGGCGATTCGCGCTGTCGGTCTTTCCCATTGTACCCGAATGGCTGGGCGGGAGTTGCTACTCAAAGGGCAAGTTCGGTGGACGATGGGCGGTGAAGCGTAGGGCTGGTCCGAGGTGTTAACGTGTTTCTGGCCGCGCATCACCCCGGCGTTCGCAAACTCCGCAAAATCTGG
>DAHUXR010000303.1 GCA_027307045.1 Acidobacteriaceae bacterium | reverse complement strand
GACAGCTCGAGGTGCGCGAATCCAATGTCGATGGTGATGCCGCGCCGCTTCTCTTCTTCCAGACGGTCGGCGTCGATCCCGGTTAAAGCCTTCACCAAGGCCGTCTTACCGTGATCGATATGCCCCGCCGTCCCCACGATGACCGATTTCATGCAGTGCAAGTATAGCGGGGTGCACGTGGGAGCGAACGCCCTCAAGGGCCCCGCCCTGGGCGAGAAGGCCGCCCGTACTGCGTCACAGTGCAGGCTCTCGGAGCCGTGGCAAACCCCGCTACGGCCTGGACGGACGAATGCGTCCGTCCCTACACAAGCCATCCCCAAAATGCGACAATAGAGTTTCCCATGACGAATTCTTCCGCTACCCTGGCCATCACCCCGGAGGTCGTGCGGGACCACGGCCTCACGCCCGACGAATACGAAAAACTCAAAGCGCTGCTCGGCGGACGCGAGCCCTCCATCACCGAACTCGGTATCTTCAGCGTGATGTGGAGCGAGCACTGCTCCTACAAGTCCTCCAAGGTGCACCTCCGGCAGTTCGCGGAGGAGGCGCCGCCGTCCGGTGCGCTGCTCGCGGGCATCGGCC
>DAHUXR010000302.1 GCA_027307045.1 Acidobacteriaceae bacterium | reverse complement strand
ATAACCGTTATAAAAGGACACTCCGCTCAACCTGGGCAATACACGGCAGCGTTACTTGAAGCCCGCAGCCAAAAATGCGGGGGTGCACATTGCGGCTGGCACGATTTCCGGCACGCGTTGCAAAACAAACTGCGGCGCGGCGGAGTCGAACCAGTGGTGCGGGCAGGCGTCATGGGCATAGCAGGATCGAACTCGCACCAGAGGTGTACGACAAAGCGAGCCTAGACGAGAAGCGTGGCGCGCTTAAACTCGTTGCCAAAGATTTGCAAGCAAACGTGCCAGCAAACCAAGGTAGCCAAGACGCTAAGCTGTTGATCTGGTGAGCGCGGAAGGAATCGAACCTTCAACCTACTGATTAAGAGTCAGTTGCTCTGCCAATTGAGCTACGCGCCCGGTCAGTGTTTATGCGGGTTTCGGTGGTGGGTACCTTTGGCCTGTACACTTAACTGTACACTGCGCCGCCGGGCAGGTTTTGCAGGTGGTAGCGCCTGCGCAGCGCGTACTTCGACAGCCCGCATGGCCGCCAGCACGTCGCTGGTGCTACTAATGTTATAGCGCTGAAAAACGTGCGCCGTTTTGTGCCCGCT
>DAHUXR010000301.1 GCA_027307045.1 Acidobacteriaceae bacterium | reverse complement strand
CTTCCCGGGCTTTTGATTCGAGCGCATAACCGCCTAAATGCTCGTACTCCTCCTGCACATGACCGAAGCGCTCAAGAATGCCCTCCATGTCATCAACTTTTTCTGGATCGGACATGTCGTGCTGCAAGGCTTCGAGTTCGTGGTGGAGATCGCCGACGCGTCCGCTACCGGCGATGGCTTCATCCAGGACCGAACGGCCCTGCATTTCCTCGACGTCCTGGCGAAAGTAGCCGATCGTCAACTTCCTGGGGACGGAGACTGTGCCCTCGTCGGGAGTTTCTTCGCCGACCACCATCCGGAATAGCGTTGTCTTGCCTGCGCCATTGGGACCGACCAGCCCGACCTTTTCGCCGGGATTCAACTGAAACGAAGCATCCACAAAGAGCAACTGCTTGCCGTACTGCTTATTGATGTTTGCGAAAGAGATCATTTTGGGGGAGCAGGTCGCGGTACCGAGCCTCTTTCAGTGTAGCGTGGACAGGAAATAGGCGGCCAATGCCTTGGCACTGTGGGATTAGTGAACAGAAATCGGGGATCGCAAAAATCCCCTCTTGACATTGCCCGATAATCCACTACCATATGGTTGTG
>DAHUXR010000300.1 GCA_027307045.1 Acidobacteriaceae bacterium | reverse complement strand
ATCTTGCTTGTTGTTCAGTCGCGATCTCTCTCATGGACGCGCCCAGCGGAATATCGTTCGGAGGATCGATGACGCGCAAACTTGCGCGCAGAGAAAAAGCGGGGAATCCGGCAGTTTCTGGAATTGATTGGTGCGAAAGGGGGGACTCGAACCCCCACGGTTTTACCCGCCAGATCCTAAGTCTGGTGCGTCTGCCAATTCCGCCACTTTCGCAAGCTTGAGGGGTAGTTTACCGTTTTTAGGGCGAGGGACCAAGCGCGCCGGAAAGCACACTCGCAGCCGCGCACTGGCTCACCAGCGAAGGAGAACAAACCAGAATGCAACAAGAAATCCGCGGCCAATCGAGCATGGCCCTGCGCGAGAAAGCCGACGCCACCTGCCTGGAGAATGCTTACTGCACTTCGTTCAGCTTCTGATAAATCAACATCGCCAGGAACGCGAGCAGAAAGACTCCTGAGCCGATGCTGAAGACACGCATTGGAAGGGTGAGCCGGTTGACCTTGGTCAACAACTCCGTCTGCTCTTCCTGCATGTGTGAATTGGCTTCGTCCAGGAAAAGCTGATCATCCTCATGCATGGTGAGAGTGCT
>DAHUXR010000002.1 GCA_027307045.1 Acidobacteriaceae bacterium | reverse complement strand
CTCGACCAATACTTGCCTTGCCGTATTCCATGCACAGAGTTTTGTAAATCTGTTGATAGACGGCCATTGCTCGGTCACCAAAAAAATGGTCCTTAAAGTTTCCGATCGTTTCAAGCCATAAGAAAATTACTTGATTGCGAAGGGTTTGAGGAACACGATCCTGGGAAAGAGGCGGTTCTGGCGCTCCACGCGCTCGTTTCAGTCTCTTCGAGAGTAAATCCACTATACCCATGGAGGCGATTATAGTCTGAAAAATCTGGCTGGAGAGTCGCGCGTTTGCCAAGTTTGTCACTCGATCAACATCTCTTACGTGTGCTCATCATGCGCCGGAATGGCCTGCTGTTTCGCCTGGCTCAACTGCCATGCCGTGGTCTGCCAGTTGTCTTTGGCGACTGCGCCTTTGATCCATGGCGGCAGATCAAGCCGCAAATAGGTAGCCAGCGAAAGTGCGTAAGGCTCATAGAGTGCGCGCAGGCGGCGCAGCTCTTCCATGGCGTGGTCGCCATCGGCCAGGATAAAACCTTCAGCATGCAGGCGCTTGCGGAGTTCGTCCAGGGCTTCCGGCGGAAGGCGGTTGACCTTTTCTTCTTTTGCCGGTGGAGCGCTAAAGACCTGGCTCAGGTCGACAAGCGCATGCCGTGCGATGGCGAAAGTCATCCGCGCCTGATATTGGCACATGCCTTCAAGGCCGACCATGGCGAGAGAGCAAACGTCGAGAATGGCGGTGAGCGAAGCGATCCATGACTGATTGTCATGCTGGGAGCGGAAGTACGCCAGCACCGGATAAGAAAGATGGCTTTCCATCAGGTCGGCTGACCACATTTCCCAATCTTGCAGCAACTCCGTGAGCGCTTCCATGCCGTGGACGCCGCTTTGCCGGCGCAGCAGCTCATAGGCTGTGGGCGGCGAGCCGGCCCGCGCATCGAGCAAGGAGATTGTGACTTCTCGCCGCGAAAACGCCTGATACAGCACCGGCAGATAGCCGATTACGAGAGCGAGGTAGCCAAAACCGATGCCGGCTTCAAGAACGGTAATAAAACGTCCTAAACCGGAAGCGGGTAGAACATCGCCCAGGCCAAGCGTGAACAGGGTAGTGCCGCTCAGGTACATGGCATTGCCAAGATCGCTGGCAAAGAGCGCGCCGGAAAGCTTATCGTGAAGGCCATAATGCAGCAGCCCGAATGCCACCACCAGTGTGAGGGCCCACAAAGCGAGCAACAGCAGCAGGGAAAGCGGTCCATAATAGCTGAGCAGGGAATCGTGCTTCTTTTTGTTGCTGCGCAGGGCCGCAAGCCACGTCCATGGCCGCCACGTGCTGCGATAGAAAAACCGAGTCAGCCGGAACTGGCGCGTGACGCGGCGCGGGAGCACGATGGTCTCAAAGGTCTCCCACAGGACCATGAGGATGAGCACAAGACCGAGAATGACGGCAAAAATTTTCACGACCGCGAATCTCCGCAGGCATTAGAGTATCTAAAATGCGGAAAGAACTCAGCTTTTAGTAACCAAGGCAAACTCAAAGGACTCCATTCTAAGTGAAATCGTTCATGCAACTGGTGGTTGGCCATCCTTATCTTGTGCTGCTGGCGTCCGGACTGCTGGAGCGCGTGGGCGCGCCGCTCCTGTTTTCTCCTGTGCTGGTGGCCGCAGGAGCGCTGGCTGCCGGTGGCCATCTGCGCTTTGATGTTGCCGTATGGATTGCGCTTGCCACCTGCGTGCTGGGCGATACGCTATGGTACGAGATTGGCCGCAAAAAAGGCGATCGCGTTTTGTCCATGCTTTGCCGCATCTCTCTGGAGCCCGATAGTTGCGTGCGCCGCTCAAAAGTGTTTTTTGAAAAAGGCGCTAACCGGACTTTGATTTTCTCCAAGTGGCTGCCCGGCGTTTCCCATGTGGTCCCTGCCGTTGCGGGACTATCTGGAATCGAGCGCCAGCATTTCTTTGTGACCAACACAGCCGGGTCGGCCCTGTGGATTGTGGTGCTGATGCTCGCCGGATATCTTCCCGTCGAGCGCATGCATGTGGCATCAGCGGTGGGCCCGATTTTATTTGAAGTCAGCGTGGTGGTGCTGGCGCTGAACGTGGGCATTAAGTACATGCAGCGGCGGCAATTTCTGAAAGACTTATATAAATCCCGCATCACGCCGGAAGAAGTGCGCCAGATGCTGAACGCCGGCGAGAAATTTGTGATTCTCGATCTGCGCCATCCGCTTGATTCGCTAGCCGACCCGCGAACTCTGCCCGGCGCCATACGCGTGCTGCCTGCCGAAGTTACCAGCAGAGCGGACACGCTGCCTAAAAATGAGGAAATCATTCTCTACTGTACTTGACCCAATGAAGCTACTAGTGCCCGTGTGGCACAGCAACTTCAGAAACTTGGCATCACGCGCGTGCGTCCGTTGCAGGGCGGCTTTGCCGGCTGGAAGGACCTTGGTTATCCATTGGCCGAACCAACCGATGTTGCGTGGGCAGCGACGCTGCGCTGAACTTTGATCTTGTTCATCTAATCATGTTTGCTTTTATGTCCCGCTCGGCTTGCTGGATATTTTCCGGCTTGCCGAGGTCGCGCCAGTAGTATTCGTTGGCGCGGAAGGCTTGAATCTTTTCGCCCTGCGCTGCCAGCCGCAGATACGCCGGAATGATGGAGAAAATGCCTTCTTCCGTCAGCAGTGGAAAAATGCGCGGCGAGATCACGTGAATGCCGGCGAATGCCATGTCAGAAATGTTTTCTGACGGCCGAACGATCTCGGTCTTATCTTCCTTCACCAATCGGCGGCCACAAAGTTGAAGCTGATCGTTGAACAGCAGGTAGCGCGATGTTTTACGCTCCTGGACTGCCAGAGTCGCTAGCGCTGAGCTTTGCCTGTGAACTTCAACCATTCGTTGAAAGTCGATAGAGCTGATGACATCGACGTTGTGAAGAATGAATGGCTCTTGTTCATCTACGCTTGCCTTGCCGCTGCCGCTGAGAAACCATGCAGCTTTTTTCAGGCCGCCGCCGGTATCGAGCAAAACATCTTCGCGGGAAAACTCAATGTGCATGCCGAAATTGCTGGCCGCTTTCATGCGGTCGATCACCATATCGGCATAGTGATGCACGTTGATGATCACGTCTTGAATGCCGAAGTCGCGCAGGCGCGTGAGCGTGATTTCCAGCAGCGTGCGTCGGCAGACTTCAACCAATGCTTTAGGGCGATCATTGGTCAGCGGACGCAACCGCGTGCCCAGGCCTGCGGCCAGCACCATGGCTTTCATCGGCCTATTTTCTCCAGTTCGATGTGGCGCAGCACTACCTCTACTCCATCTTTGGCGCGCAGATGTTTGGCCAGTTGTTCCGCCAGATACACAGAGCGATGCTGTCCGCCCGTGCAGCCGAAAGAAGCTGTCAGGCTCTTGAAGCCGCGGCTCTGGTAATTACTGATGCTGGCATCCACCAGCGCTTCGGCGTTCTTCAGGTATTCGTCCACGCTCTTATGCTGCCGCAGATAATCGATCACCGGAGCGTCTTTGCCGGTAAGCATCTTGAAGCGCTCTTCGCGACCGGGATTAGGCAGGCTGCGCGCATCGAAGACGAATCCTCCGCCGTGGCCGGTTTCGTCTTTCGGCGGGCCGCCGCGATGGAAAGAGAAACTAAAAATCCTTGCCACAAGTTTGTCTGTCGTGGGAGCAGGCTGCGGCGGCTTGTCAGCAACAGGCCGGCCACGACGGTCGCCTTCCGCCACCTGCGCCAGCAATTTCTGCGAAGCCACAATGCCCTGGAACGCGCTGGTCAAAGCGGGCAAAGGAATTGGCAGCGTCGCATTTTCCAGCAGCCAGCGCAGGTTCTTGATCGCATACGGAACGCTTTGCAGGAAGTGCGGCTTGCGTTCATAGAATCCGCGGAAGCCGTACGCGCCCAGCGCCTGCATGATGCGCGCGTAAACAAACGCATAGTAATGATGCATGAAGGCGTCGCGCTCAATGCCAATCATGCCGCGCAGCGCGTCAGTGTAATGGTCCAGCAGCTTCTGCCGCAGCGCCGGAGGCAGGTCCGCCTTGGCGTCATACAGCAGGGAAGCAATGTCATAGTGCAAAGCGCCTTTGCGTCCGCCCTGATAGTCCAGGAAGAACGGCTCGCCATTGCGCAGCATCACGTTGCGTGACTGATAGTCGCGATAGAGAAAATAATCGCGCGGCGCCGTGAGCAGAAACTTGGTCAACCGGCTAAAGTCGTTTTCCAGCGCCTGCTCGTTGAACGCGATGCCGGCCAGTCGCAGAAAGTAATACTTAAAATAATTCAGGTCCCAGGCAATTGACTGGCGATCAAAGCTCCCGCGCGGGTAGCAGACTTTGTAATTCAGGTCGCGACCGGCTTCCACCTGGAATCGCGGCAGCGTCTGCACTACTTTTATATAAGCGTCCACCACGGCGGGGGCAATGTTTTCTCCCGCGCGATTGGCCACCAGAAACTCAAACAGCGTGGTATCGCCCAGGTCCTGCTCCAGATAGGCGCCGTGGCGCAGATCTTCAGCGTATATCTCCGGGACAGGCAGGCCATGCCGGCGGAAATGGCGCGAAAACTCAATGAACGCGACATTCTCTTCCCGCACGTCATACAAAATGCCGATCGCGCTCTGGCTCCCCGCTGTAAGCCGAGTGATGACGCGTCCTGATCCTCCAAGCTGGCCCTGTAGCGGCTGCACGCGATCGGGCGGCGCGTGGAAGTGCTGCTCAAAGAGGCCTTTAAGAATGTCAATGGACATGGGTGAAGCGGGTTCCCCGGGGCGAATTTGGTGCAGCGTTAAAGATAACATCGCGGATGGATATTTTTTATGTCGCTCCGCTCCTCTGCGCCACGGCCTCCGCTCCAGCATGTCGAACGGAGCTTGCTGGGGAGTCCGGCCCCTACGGCGTAAGGACGTTTTACCGCACCGTCAGCACCGGGCACTGCGCTCCGGCAATGATGCGATATGCGGTCCGTTCCCGCAGGATTCCCGGCCTAAAGGCGTTGCGGATTCCCATCGCGATCAGGCCGGCTTTTTTTTCGCGGGCCACGCGCAGCACGGTCTCAGCCGTATCGCCCATGGCCACAACAAACTCCGGGTTCAGATCGGCCAGCGCGGAAAATTTTCTAGCCATACTTTTACGGACCGATTCAGTAAGCGCGTTTTCATCGGACGTAGTCGCCTCATCCGCGGTGAGCACGTGCAGCACCGTAATGGACGCGGCAAACTGCTGCGCCAGCATGGCAATGTAAGGCACCGCCTTCAGGCTGAGCTCGGAGAGGTTGGTAGGGAACAGGATCGGCTGAAACGGCGCGTCTGTAGTAGCCGCGGCTTCCGGGCCAACCGTCAGAATCGGGCACATCACGCCGCGGCAAATCTCTTCCGTCACGGAGCCAAGCAGCATCTTGCGTAGCCCGGTGCGTCCGCGCGTGCCGGCCACTACCAGATCAATGTTGGCCGTGCTCACCACTTTCAGCAGCTCGATCTTGAATTCGCCTTCCGCCAGCACCAGCGCGGGCCGCATTCCTTTGAGTTCAGGCAAATCACGGAGCGCGGCCAGCCGCTGGGCAGCGTCCTTGCCCGCCGTTTCGTAAAGGTGCAAGTCGGCCAGCCCTGTGGCCAGCGGCGCTGTCGGCTCAATGTGGCACAAATGCAGGTTCGCTCCAAACGCGCGCGCAATCCTGGTGGCGTACGGCAGTGCCGCCAGTGATCCGGTGGAAAAATCCGTGGCAACCAGCACGTTCTTCAGCTTAGGACGGGTAGGCGTGATCAGAAGCGGCGCAGCCATAATTCACCTCGGGCAAGAACGTTACTTCCTGCACCATGGCGAAGCAGTGATGCAGATCACTCCCCGTGCCTTCTCGACCATTCCGGTCATTTCCGACATTCCGACCTGGGCTGTTCTCCGGCGTCTCCGCGGTGAGCTTTTGGTTTTCCGATCTCGGCGATGATGGCGGTTCCAGGAGTTTTCAATTTCGGCGATTTTTGGCAAGCATGGCAATTTTGGCAATCTTAGGCGGCCCACCCCCTATTTTCAAGGGTCGTGTTGCAAACAAAGCACTTCCGCAATTCGACCCTTGCGTGGCCCTTGCGTGGCCCTAGGGTGACCCTTGGGTGACCCAATCCCAATCCCAATCCCAGTCAGGCAGTGGGTCGCAACTTGTGAAAGTCGCGCGGCGCAATAATCGCCGCGCCACAAACTGTCATCGTGAGCGACCGGCTACCGCCGGAAGTCGAACGATCTAAATCGGCGAAGCCCACCGTTTCACCAAGTACCAAATGCCAAAAACCAAGTACCAGCCTTCTGGCTATTTGCCAGTTGCCAACTGCTATCTGCTATTTTTTCAATGATCAGGCCCACTTCTACCCCTGAGGGCTGTCATATCCTAGCGGTTTTGCTTCAGCGAATCAATTACGAATTAGGACAATATAAATATCAGCCGAGTGGACCACTCCAACTCTCCGCAATTCTGGTCGCTGAAAACGGACGAAGAACTGCATCAATGCCGTATCATTTCAACGGAAAAACCGTGCCAATTCGTCCTATAATGCCGGCGATTTGGCTTTTTTCGGAGGTGATCTTATGGGCGTTGTCCTTGCGCTACGTGACATCGTCGATGCCATCGAATCCCAGAGTAATGAAGGCGAGGCCTATCTCGACCCGGATACCGGTGAAATTATCCAGGTAAGCGAAGACGAACTTGCTTTGGTGGAAGAAGAAGTCGCTGACCAAGACCTTCCGCAGTGGCAACGCGAGGCGATGCCCAAGATACGCGAGGCCCTGGAGAGTGACCGCTTTCTCGCCTTGCCGGACCGCTTTGAAGTCCATGAGTGGGCCATCATGGAGCGTTTCTCGCAGGAGCAGAATGAGCGTGCCCGCAAAGTCCTGATCGGCGCCATTCACGGCTCCGGGGCCTTCCGCCACTTCCGCGGCGCCGTTGAACGGCTCGGACTACTGGATGCCTGGTATCGCTATCGCCAGGAAGCGATTGAACAAATCGCCCGCGACTGGCTGGAAGAACATAAGCTCGCGTACAAGTAAGAAACGCGGGGTTCATCGACGCGCAATCTTCTGCCTTTTTGTCATGCTTCGCCATGCACCTAACGGTCCTATTTCCTTTTGCGATATTTCCCCCCGCTGTCGTCCTGAGCGTGGCGCGCGTGTATGCGCGCGCGAGTCGAAGGATCCCGGTTCAGCCAGTTGTTACCAAGCCGCTTCAGGGAGTTCTACCGAAACATTCTCGTGCGAACGCCCTGATGCTGCAGGGTAAGGGAACGCGGCACAGATATCTATTTCCTGCGCGCCGGAGAAAGCCCGGCGGTAAAAGGGCTCGCGTGGACGCTTCTTACTTTCGTGGCCGGATGGTGGGGGATTCCCTGGGGACCAATTTATACCGTCCAATCTCTATGGGTGAACCTGCGCGGCGGACATGATCTGACTCCCGAGGCGGCCACCGCTCTGCAACTTCCCATCGATCAGAGCACGTTGTATCCCGAAGCACGCAGGGCTGCGGGGGTGTAAAGGGGGTCGCTAGGTCTGAAAAACGCGTGTAATTCTTTATCGGCTGCAATTTGTGTGGATACGGGCTGTTAAAGATTCTTCTGTTGTAGCTCCGCTGACGCTACGCAGCAGATTGTTGTTCGCTTAATATTCGTTGCTATGCTAATATCCATCAATGACGATACATGTTGACGACGGGATGAACCTGCTGCGCACGATCTTAGAGGTTGATAAGAATCGGCGGCAAATTGAATGCGCACTTCTAGCCAAAGAGGTTACTCAAGTTCCCGTCTCGGATCACCTGCTCACTCGCCTTTGCGAATTAGGTCTTGACTTTCCAAATGTTATTTCTTCGCATCCGGGCTTCGTGTTGGATCGCAAAATGAAGTCATTGTGGGCAGCATTGGAAACATTCCGCCTCGCATATGCCGACTTTGAGATAAATCTTAAGAAATTCGATACACACAACCAAGAGAATAGGACTAATAGAAAGGACAAAGAATTCCAACGGATTGTTGCTGCAGTGATAAAAGAGATATTTGCTACATGTAGCGCAGCCTCCGCGCTCAAGGCACATGCTCAAAGAGTCCGCCGAGATCTCGTGCCCGAAAAGGAATTTCTTATACAGCTTGGACGATCATTTGATCGCGAGCAACATCAATTCGTCATTAAGCTTAGGAACGTCCTAACTCACGAGATGTTCGTTGAGGCTAATTGGAGAATAACTTACCATTTTGGTTCCGATGCAAGGAAAGTTAGCTCATTCGAATTTTCCTCAGAGCAACTCATTGCTGCCGGCGATTTTAATAACGAGGCCAAATCCTACATGGCCCGATGCGGTGAGAAAATCAACGTAAGTACGCTGTTTGCCGAATATAGCGCACGAGTGATGGCATTTTATAAGTGGCTAGGTGAACGCATCGAATCGCAGTTACCTGTCGAGGTTATGGATTACCGTCGCTGTGTAAGTGCGCATAAGGCGCATATGGCTCGCATAAATTGGCGGCTCATCTTGCGGCAAGTGGTTGACACAGGACTAGATCCCTACCAATATCTGGACAGGTATTTGGAAAGCGAAGAATTGGATGAGATCAAACGCCTTCCGCCCAGATCGGTAGCGCAGGTAAGCCGAATCGTTCAATTAATAGACGAACACGGAGCGTGCGACGAGGAACTACGAGAGCTGGTGTTTCGTTTGTTTATGGTGGGAGTTTAAGACTTTATGAATGATCTTCGGTTTTCACAATTGGATGCGTGTCTTGTCCCTCAAGCGTTGCGCAAAAGAGATATCTTACAGGGCATCGAATGCACTTTGCATGTTGAACGATCAGCGGCCACAAACTGGCGTTGGCTTGCAGCAGTGAGCGCCAATGGAGAAGCCAAGGTCCATAGACTCCATGAGTCTGAACGCGAACCCGAGGAAGTAATGAAGTGGGCTTATGTTATAGCAAGATCACTCACCTACGGAGAAGGCCCAGAATACCCGATCGATTGTTGCTCGGGCTGGGCTGATGTGGCACCAGCATTGGCAATTCCTATGATTCAGTGATTCGGGTACCTACCGTGCGAATGGAGGCGCAACACAATAAAATAAGTGCGCCGTGTCCAATCTTAAGTTCTTCCTGCGCTCCGCCCGCTGCGCGCGGGCTTGCGGCAGCGAGGAGTGGTCCTATTTCGTTTGCTACTCAGCCTGCCCCTTCGGCGGGCGGCCAATGCACGAGGAGCCACCCCAACCTCGACACCCGGCGCTTCGCCGGGTGTCTCTTTTTTGTTTTTCGTGCAGAGGCGACGCGGTACGGAAGCCCGCAAGGGCTTTCGCGCGTCGGGTCTGCACGGTAGCATTTCCATTCGGACGACTAAGCCGCGATCATAAGCCCCGGGGTATACAATCCTCCCACTTCCCGCACGCCCAAATTGGAGCCACCAACATGGACGACAGCAGACGCAGATTGATCTGGCACGGCATGTTCCTGTTTTTGCTGGGACTGCTGACGGGCTTTGTCGAAACGAAGTTCGCCAACACGCGGATGGGGCTGGCGGCGCACTTGGAAGGCGTGATGAATGGGACGTTTCTCATTGCGCTGGGCGCCGTTTGGGCGGAGGTGCGTCTGCCGCTCAAGCTCAAATCCGTGGCGTATTGGTCCGCGCTGTATGGAACTTACTTCAATTGGGCCCTGACCGCGCTGGGAGCGGCCTGGGGAATTGGGTCGCTTTCTCCCATTACCGGCGCCGGGCACCACGCGCTGCCCTGGCAGGAGACATTTATTACGGCGGCCTTGATGTCGGTGGGTGTGGCCATTATCGGGGCGTCTGTGCTGGTGCTGTGGGGATTGCGGCGCGGGGCTGCCGTGGTTTCGCCCCTGGAAGTAGCGGACGCAAAGAAGGCATCCGGCGTTTGAAAAGTATCTCTGGTTGTTTTGTGGAAGGGTATAACTGATTGATTCCAAAGAAGGGCGATTTTCAAATCAAGGAAGATTATAAAATCTTTAGATCATTATAAGAATCCTTCTTGCTGAAGCATGAGCTTGCTCCATTTTGGAAAAACTTTAACTTTGGCCCGTTTTTACTTATGGATTTTAAAGACAGTCCAGTGCTAATATCTGTTCGCTTTCACCCTAATTTCATAAGAAAGGACCTCTCTGCATGGCGCTGGTTCTGTGCACTGGCGTCGACCCCTCGGTCGTGCGGACCAGGCAACTGATCCTGGAACGTGCAGGTCACGTTGTGGTCTCTGCGCTGGACGAATCCAGTTTGGTCCGGGCATGCCGGCAGAATAAATTTGATGTTGCCGTTGTGGGCCAGACAGTTTCTCCCAAAATCAAGCGGCGCATAGCGGGGCTGATCCGCGAGAGCTGCCGCGGCGCCAAGTTGCTCGAACTTTATACGGTATCCAGCGGCAGAGTGCTGGACGATGCCGATTCATGGCTGGAGGTCCTTGCTGACGTGCCGCAGGAGCTTGCTAGACGGGTTGGGGCGCTTGCCGGTCGATGAGTGCAACTACAAGCCTGGAGCGTCCCAGGCCTAAAACTATTGTAGTGATCGCAACATTCCTCTTCATTGCCACAATCATTGCTCTTATTACCGGCGGAAGTTTGCATTTCCCCGGCCCTCTGCTGGACCGCATGTGGAAATTCAATCCGTTGTACTTAACCCTTGCGGCTTAAACAAGACAGCTGGGAACGCGCGAAAACTTAGCTTTTTTCATTGAAAAAGGCCGATAAAATGGAGATAATCAGTGCAGCACAATGCCCAAGAAATCTGATAAACAGACAGAGGTCTCCAAAGACCTTTGGATAGCGCCGCGCTATAGCTTGAAGGGGCCGGCTGGCGAACGCGCCTGGGAAAACCGTCCTGGTGGCGCGCCCAACAGCAGCCGTTTTCTTGAACTGGCGGATATCGCGCTTGGGGTCAAAAAGCCCGCAGCCAAGAAAAAACGCACGGCAGGCGCTAGCGCCCATCAGACTGCCAAGACTGAACCATACTCCGGCATGGATTACGGCGTGAAAGACAATCCCAGAAGATAATCAGGGCGAGCGTAATTTCCGCTCAGAGCCATCAGAGAAAAGACTATTGCGGATGATTTGCTGACTGCAAAGTCTGCGATACCGTCTTGCCATAGTCGCGCAGCTTATCCAGCGAGGCCGCAAGGCTGTCGGCTTTTTCCGTGAGGCCGCGGGCGCGGGCCACGGAGATCACCTGTTCGGCCTCCATGTTCAGCCGCTCCAGCGTGCTTACCAGATATCCCAGTGCGTCCGCGTGCGGCTTCCACAGATAAGCGGAACTCGCCTTGTGATTATATTCATCTACTTCAATGACCATGCGGGCTAGATAGGCCACAATCGTCATCATCACGTTGGCGTAATCGGCGCGAAAACTTTTTTCCGTTTGATAGTCGGCTCTAAACGATTCCACCTCAGCCGAGGAGAGCGTGATCTTTGAGTTCTTGACAGGAAAAACGTGGGCGACCTTTGGGTCTGACGATCGCACGTGCTCGCGGATAATCTGGCGTGCGCTCTGAAGTTTCCCTTCCTGCACGGCGTTGTGTACGGCTTGCGACGGCGCGACTGCCAACACTTCAGTGTTCAGATTTTTACCCGAGCCGCCGGTGGAACCCGTCGCAGTGGGCGCGGACGAGTTAAAAGTTGTGGCGGTTGGAGGGGTTCTCTGCGTCACGGTGTTTGCCTGCGGAATCGTGGGGCGCGGTGGCTGTGCCGTTTCCTGCGCCATCCGGGCCGGCTGCCGTGAGGATCCTCCCGTGGACATTCTGACCGGACGCCTGCTGTCTACGGCCTTTTTATATCGCGATACCTTGCGGAATTCGTCCTGGGCTGACTGATAGTCTTCTTTCAGGATCTCAGAGGTTTCCACTTCACTGAGATTTTTTACGGTAATGTCGCCTTCAACTTTGGAGAGCAGGCTGCCGCCTTCTTTCTGCACGGTCTCGGCAAATGTCTTGATCTGCATGGCCGCGTCATGGAAGAGCTCGTCGAACTTGCGCCCAAACACGTCATTCCAAACGGCGAGAGTGGCGAGCGAATCGGGATGATAAAACGACTTGCCCAGCGAGAGTTTTAGTTCGCGCACGCGCTGCACGATTCCTGAATCAATGATCTGGTCAAAGTGGCGGAACTCTTCCAGTTCCTGATAGAGATACTCAAACTCCTGCAACAGCGCAACGTGCTCTGGCGGCATCGCTTCTGAGGGCACGTCAACGAGCGCGCGGTACAGGTCGGCCTCAAAGGCCAGCGCCGATTGTGAGATAAAAGCGTATGAACTATCGACTTCCGGCCGATGCCATGCCGGCGGAGTGTCACCCTGGGCCGGCGCGCGGAATAGATGTGTGATGATGCAGTCGGTTTTGTCGCGATCGCCGGCGCGCTGTGATGCCTTGACGGTGAAATAGCGCAGCAGCGCGTGCGCGGTTTCTAATCCCGGAAGAGATTTCAGCGCGTCGCGGACCAGCGGCGGCGTGAGCGCCAAGTCCAGCAGATTGAGCCACAGCTTGAACTCTGGAATCGCTGCTGCGGCATTTTCCGCCTGGTCCGTTATGTTCTTGATCTCAAGCGGAACAGGCACACTGTGCCCCAGGTTTTTTTCGAGCAGCCCCAGGTAAAAAGTGTGAACGACCTTTAAATCTTGCAGTTCCTTAAGGGAATCCTGGCCCAACGTTTACTCCTGCCCTTATCTGATTTCAAATCATACTTCGGGGGTGAGCAGCCGGAAATTCCCGCTAGTTTAAACCAGCTCAATCCCTGGAAACAATCGGGTACTCCCCAAAGTCAACAGCGATCAAGCCCTAACTATCTAAGTTACAAGCACTTAGACTTTTATGCGCACGGACTTAAGCCCTTATTTCCCTCCCAACAGTATCTTGGCGATGGTCTGCAACTGCATGTTGGACGTGCCTTCGTAGATCTTGCCTATTTTCGCGTCCCGGTAATATTTCTCGACGGGATAATCCTTGGTGAATCCATAGCCGCCGTAAATTTCCACGGCCAGTGAGGCCACGCGCTCCGCAACCTGCGACGCAAACAGCTTGGTCATGGCGGCTTCCTTCACAAAATTCATTCCTGCATCTTTCATGCGCGCCGCGTTGTAAACCAGCATCTTCACGGCCTCAATTTCTGTGGCCATCTGCGCCAACTGGAACTGGATTCCCTGGAAATCTGAAATGCTCTTGCCGAATTGCTTGCGTTCCTGCGAATACTTGAGCGCGCTTTCCCAGGCTCCGCGCGCCAAGCCCAGCATCTGCGCGCCAATGCCGATGCGCCCTTCATTCAGCGTCTCGATGGCAATCTTGTATCCCTTGCCCACCTCGCCCAGCACGTTTTCTTTGGGCACGCGGCAGTCTTCCAGAATCAATTCGCATGTGCTCGAAGCGCGGATTCCCAGCTTGTCTTCCTTCTTGCCGACGGTGAATCCCGGAAAATCTTTTTCCACGATGAAAGCAGTAATGCCTTTGTATCCGGCGGCGGGATCAAGCGTGGCAAACAGGATGAATACGCCGGCCTCCTTGCCGTTGGTGATCCAGAGTTTGCGGCCGTTCAGCACATACTCGCTACCCTTCAGCTGCGCCCGCGTCTGCATGGCGAACGCGTCCGACCCGGACGAGGCTTCACTCAAGGCGTAAGCGCCCACGGTGTCGCTCGTCATTCTGGGAAGATAGCGGCGCTTTTGTTCTTCTGTGGTCCAGCGCAGCAGTGCGTTATTGAATAGCGTATTCTGCACGTCAACAATCACGCCGGCGGAAGCGTCCACCCGTGAAATCTCTTCCACCGCAAGTATCGACTCGAAGAATTTTCCGCCGGCTCCGCCGTATTGCTCAGGAACTTCAATGCCCATCAGCCCAAGCTGAAAGAACTGATCTATCAGGTCGCGATCAAAGACGCCCTTCTCGTCCATCTCTCGGACTTTGGGGCGGAGCGCCTCATCGGCGAACTGGCGCACGTTGTCGCGAAAGAGAGTTTCATCATCGGTAAGCGCGACCAAGGGCTGCGGCGGAGCGATCTGGGTGAAAGTCTGGGACATAAGATGATCCTTTTGAGAGACTCGGGGAAAACCTAAAATTGTATCACCGGGAAAGAGCATTCAGCACTCAGCAATCAGCAAGAACCTCACCGCAACGGACGAAAAGCACGCAAAGGAGAAGAAAGGCAAATTCCCTTCTTCCTTTGCGTGCCTTCGCGACCTTTGCGGTAAACAGGTTTAATTTATGGCTGAGCGCTGATTGCTCACCGCTTCCCACTTGACGGCATCTGGCCTGAGACCGTTTAATGCCAAGCATGCGCGTAGCCTTCTTAGGTCTTGGAATTATGGGGCGGCCCATGGCCGCCAACCTGGTGAAAGCCGGACACGAAGTAACGGTCTGGAACCGCACGCCCCGCGATGTGGAAGGGGCCAAAACCGCAGCCACGCCCGCTGAAGCGGCCAAAGACAAAGACGCCGTGTGGGTCTGCGTCTCTGATACCAAGGCGGTCCAGACCGTCCTGTTTGGCCCGGGCGGCGCGATTGAAGGCCTGACCAGCGGAACCGTTGTCGTCGATTCCAGCACCATCTCACCTTCCGCCAGCCTGCTGTTTATGGAAGGCCTGCAGGAAAAGGGCTGCGAGTTTCTTGACGCTCCGGTGACCGGCTCAAAGACCGGCGCCGAGAATGGCGAGCTCATCTTTATGATCGGCGGCGCGCCGCACAATATTGAGCGCGTTGAACCGCTGCTTCGCGCCATGGGAAAAAAAGTCATCCATATGGGCGATAATGGTAAAGGTCTCTCCGCCAAGCTGGCGCAGAACATGAATATCGTATTTATCTATGAAGGCCTTTGCGAAAGCCTGACGCTGGCCAAAAAGCTGGGTGTGCCGGCGGAAAAGATGTTTGAGTTGATTGAGTCTTCAATGATCCGCTCCGGCGTGGCCGAATACAAAAAGCCATTCATCCTCACCCAGGATTATTCCCCCAACTTCCCGCTGAAGCTGATGCACAAAGACATGCACCTGATGATGGATGCAGCAAAAGAAAACGGCGTCGATTTGCCGGGGCTGAGCAAGATCGATGAAATTTATGAAGAGGCCAGCAAGGACGGTCACGACGATCTGGATTATGCCGCCACGATCATGTTGCTCGAAGAGCGCGCAGGGTTGCGGTTGAAAGGGAAGCAGTCGTAAAAGGATTGCTGCAACATTCCAAGGCCAAAACGTCTTAGTAATGCGTATCGTCCCGCAGAACAGCGAAGCGAGAGCACGAATAAAGATGGCAAAAGTTGATGCGAGTCTCTTTATAGACGCAGATCAGTACTTGAAGCTCTACATGGCTGACAAAGGTAAGAAGAGACTGCTTCGCATTCTCAATGAAAGCCGAGAGTATATTTTTGTGACTGCACAAGTTGTTGATGAAGTTCAACGAAATAAACTTTCTTTGGCGGAACGCTTTCTAAGTTTAATGACCCAGCGGTCAGAGATCTGAAACCACCCACGTTCGACGCGCCTGAACATTTTTTTGGACGCTCAGACCCAACAACGATGAACTTGCACCAAAAACTTAACCAGATTCGGGAACAGACTCGCGAGGTTGAAGCAGATCTACAGAAGGCAGCCCTCCAAATTTCTCCAGGAAATTAGCCGATCAGAAGATGACGTGTCAAAGGCTCTGGCGGAACTTTTTAATAAAGCGGTGTACATACAACAGAAGAGTTCCAGCGTGCAAAAGAGCGAAAGGATCGAGGCAATCCCCCAGGCAAGCTCAACGGTCCTCTCGGTGACCAACTCAAATAGCGGTATTATGCTTTGCGAATAACCACCAACGAACAAACCTCTCGCCAACAGCTCAAGCAGATCAGCATTGCCACGTTGGTCGAGCATTACCGAGAACACGAACTACCGGACATCTTCTACAAGACGCCTCCAACGGACGACGAGCGGAAGAGCGCATCATCGATCCTGATGGTTTCGCTGACTTCGTAAAGCGGCACGGTCGCGCTGTGGCGGGCTGGCGTCTGAATCCCGAAGGGCTTTGGTTTGTCCAAACTTTGTATTTCCGCCCAAGCACGCACACCTCCTGCCTCTCAGAAAAGCGCGCGAATATGCCCGGTCGAGAAAATGAAGAAGGGGACGAAAATGAGACGACCGTCGAACAGGTAGCTTGAGGAAGCAATGGTCTAATCAAGCAGACGTATCATTCGGAAGTCAGGCACGCACAGAGGCAGGAAGTTTCCGATTCCGCGTGAAAGAATTTGGAGATGGCACCCCGTTTATCGCCGCTGGACCTCAGCGCGTTACACAACATTGATTGGCAATGAAGCATTTTTGTCCTTTGAATTAAACAAAGGCACGATGTATGCTCGGGCGGAGAAAATCGCGGAATCTCTCAATGACACCATCAACTCAGTGACATTTGCACAGTTTGGTGACCATCCCATGTTCGGCGCGGTTCCTGCGGTCGGGAAGTGGATCTGATTCATGCAGGCGGGGTGCGACAAACATGTACTGGATAAGCGTCGCGGTTGGAATTGTCTCAATGATAGTGGTCGCCCTGTTCCTTGTTTACCGGGTTTCTATTCTTGAAAGTTTTGTAGGCAAACAGCGACTGCCTGTCCGCCCTCATTCGGAATCAATATGTTGGTCAAAAGAAGATGAATGCGGAGGGAGATTACAATACAAGTACTTTGGAACCTACAGTCGCCAAGCCACAATCTCCTCGCGGGTTCCGGGCGGATATTGCCTTCACATGGCGACATAAGTTCGCTGCGCTGCGTGCCATCCCGCAGTTCCTTCGCGTGGCCTGGGCAGCTCACCACGGATATATGGCTGCGACAGTGGCTCTACGTTTGTTGCGTGCCGTGGTTCCTGTCGCCACTCTCTGGGTGGCCAAGCTGATTATTGATGCCGTGGTAACGGCACGCTCTGGTCGGACGGATATCTCCCGACTCTGGCTGCTGGTGGGAATCGAGCTCGCTATCGTTGCAATTGGTGAGATATCAGACAAAGCATCCACCGCCATTGAGGCCCTATTCAGTGAACTCTGCTCGAATCACATGAGCGAACGCATCATTTCTCACGCTGCTATACTTGACCTCCGGCATTTCGAAGACCCTGCATTTTATGACCGTCTGGAACGCGCCCAAAGGCAAACCACCGGACGTATCGGGCTGTTAACGCAACTGCTTTCGGTTGCGCAAGACTCCCTGACCTTAATCTCTTTGGCGGCGGCGGTGTCTATTTATAGTCCATGGTTGCTGATGCTGCTTGTAACAGCGGTGATACCGGGTTTCTTGAGTGAAACCCATTTCAGTGGACTTGAGTATTCGTTGTTTTATCGAATGACCCCGGAACGCCGTCAATTGGATTATCTGCGCTCTCTTAGCGCCGGCGAGAAGGCGGCCAAGGAAGTACAGCTCTTCGGGCTTTCGGCATGGCTGTTGAGTCGCTATCGGAACCTGGCCCATCGTTTACACCTGGCCAATAGAAATCTTGCTTTGCGGAAAGGTGTCGCTGCAATTCTGTTTTCATTGCTTGGCATCGCCGGATACTATGCCGGTTATGTGCTCATTCTGTGGCGTGGGTTCTATGGCTTCATCAGTATAGGAACGCTCACATTCCTGGCCGCCTCTTTTGCGCGAAGCCGCGCCGCAACCGAACGGTCATTGCTTGCTCTTGGCAACATTTACGAACAGGGGCTTTATATGCGTGATCTATTTGAATTTTTTGAGATGAAGCCCGCAATCGTCTCTGGCATTGGCGCGCGCCATGTTCCCTCTCAGCTCAAGCAAGGACTGGTCTTTGAGAATATCGGATTTCGATATCCTTTGAGTGATGCCTGGGCCCTGCGCCATATCAATCTGCGCATTGTTCCCGGCGAACGGATTGCCCTGGTTGGTGAGAACGGTGCAGGTAAAACAACTTTAGCGAAGTTGGTGGCCCGGCTTTATGACCCGACGGAAGGCCGAATCCTTCTTGACGGAATTGATATTCGTGAATACGACCTTGATTCCGTGCGGCACGCCATTGGAGTGATCTTTCAGGATTTCGTCCGTTACGATATGCGGCTCGATGAAAACATTGGCGTTGGCGCGATTGAGCAGGTACGGGAATCTCTGGGCAATCGACAGACCGCACAAGCAATTATTGATGCAGCCGAAAAGTCCCAAGTGGATACTCTAGCTTCAGAAATTCCACTAGGGTACGGGCAAATGTTAGGTCGGCGATTTGAAGGTGGAATCGAGCTTTCGGGCGGCGAGTGGCAGAAGATTGCTCTAGCCCGCGCTTACATACGCAAAGCCCAGATCATCATTCTCGATGAGCCAACCGCGGCACTAGACGCTCGTTCTGAGTATGAAACTTTTAAACGCTTTGCCGATCTGGTTTCGGGGCAGATTGCACTTCTCATCTCGCATCGTTTTTCCACTGTGCGGATGGCGGATCGCATCATTGTTCTTAAAGATGGGGCCATCATTGACCAGGGAACGCATACCGAATTGTTGTCAAGGGACGGTCTGTATGCCGAATTGTTTCGACTCCAGGCGGAGGGCTACCGCTGATGACATCGGCTTTCGATGCTGTTGCTTCCAGTTTCGAGCGCTTTCGCATTCTACCTGATGGTGTTCCTCAGGCAATTCGAGCGTCGATCTTTGCAGCCGTTCACAGTTCATCGGCCGCAAGAATACTGGATCTTGGCGCGGGAACAGGACGAATTGGAAGGACCTTTGTCGAGGCCGGGGATACCTATGTTGGAGTTGACACGTCTCTTGCCATGCTGCGGGAGTTTCGAGACAGCACGACTAAGGCCTGCCTTGCTCAGGCTGACGGACGGCGGCTGCCATTCCGTAATGGTTCTTTTGACGTAGTGTTGCTAATGCACGTTCTGAGCGGAACAGGTGACTGGCAGCCCATGCTCAATGAAGTGCGGCGCGTCTGTCGTCCTGGCGGAATTGTGGCAGTCGGTCGCACGGCCAGCTCTGAGGCTGGCATCAATGTACAGTTAAAACATCAACTGAAGATGATTCTGCAGTCAATGGGAATTCCATGGCATCGGTCACAGGAGTCACATCGACAGTCACTGGATTGGTTGAAGTCTCTGGCCACGCGGCACGTCCATTCGCAGGTAGCTTCATGGAACCACTTGGGAACTGCGCAAGAGTTTATCTCGCGCCATCGTTCCGGAGCGCGTTTTGCTGCATTGCTACCTGATGTGCAAGAACAAGCTCTTCAAAAACTAAGCGCGTGGGCAACAGAAACCTTGGGGTCATTGGAGAACGGATTAGCCGAACAGCGTAGCTTTGAATTGGACATTTTTGAATTCTGAAAGGCACTTAAAAAAGACACGCGATGAAAGACATGGAAGAGAAGAACGTACTACTTACCGGACTGGGAAAACAACTGGTCTTGAACTCACTAACAGATGCTTCAGTGCAAAAGGCCACTGAAGATACACCTGATTTCGCGATTTTGCCCTGGGTCAATGTTGTCAAGATCGGTGGGCAAAGTATTATGGATCGCGGACGTTCCGCGGTGTATCCGCTCGTGAAAGAGATCGTGGACAACCTTGCTCGACACAAGATGATCCTGGGCACGGGTGCAGGAACACGCGCACGGCATATTTACAGCCTGGCTATTGATCTTGGACTTCCCACTGGAGTTCTCACTGTGCTGGGCACGGCTGTGGCGTGGCAAAATGCGCAAATGCTGCACTATCTGCTCGCCCAGTATGGTATCCCTTTTGTCGAGCCGGAAGGGTTTAGCACGTTGCCACATTATTTGCTGGAACGTGGCGCAGTGGTCTGCCAGGGAATGCCACCCTACAAACTTTGGGAACCTAACCCTGTTGCTGGACGCATTCCTCCCCAGCGTACTGACACGGGTTGCTTCTTGATCGCCGAAGTGTTTGGCGCACGAAAGATGATTTATGTAAAAGATGAAGACGGACTCTACGCCGCTGATCCCAAAAAGGATCCATCGTCTGAGTATATTCCTCGTATTAGCGTTGAGGAATTATTGAGGCGGGACTTGGAAGACCTGATTGTGGAACGGGCGGTGCTGGAATTCCTGGCACGGGCGCGTAACATTCGCGAAATTCAATTTGTTAACGGTTTAAAGCCTGGTCAACTCACTGCCGCCCTGGACGGTGAACCCGTGGGAACCATTATCTACAGAAACGGAGATGCCGAGTGAGCTTTGACCATTCCAAATCCCAGCATGTCACATCAAGCCTTATGCGTGAATCCTTGGTGGACAAAAATGTTATCGCCCGCACAGAAGCTCCGGTTTCTTCAATCTTGCCGGATGTCAATGTAATTCAGATTGGTGGTCATTCGATCATGGATCGGGGCCGTTCAGCGCTGCTCCCTCTATTGGAGGAGATCGTAGCCAACCAGGCAAAGCACCGAATGATTATCGGCGTTGGAGCCGGCGTTCGTTCCCGGCACATCTTTTCAGTAGGACTGGATTTGGGATTGCCCACCGGCGCACTGGCTGCCCTTAGCGCAAAAGACTCTGCTCAAAATGCATATATGGTTTCTTGCCTTTTGGCGAAGCATGGATTTGTCTATTTGGAAGCTCCCTTCGTCGTGCAATTGCTGCCGGCGATGTTGGCAGCGGCACGTGGAGCCGTCTTTAACGGTATTCCGCCTTACTCTCTGTGGGAGCATCCACCTCTTGTAGGCAAATTGCCACCTCACGGCAGCGATGCTGGCTCGTATTTGGTGGGCGAAGTTTTTGGCGTGCGCAGCGTGATCTTTATCAAGGATGTGGATGGACTTTATGCAGCCGACCCGAAAACCCACCCCGAGGCGGAGTTCATTCAGCAGGCCCGTGCTCAGGAAATCATTGACCGGAAATTGCGCACCCTCCCAATCGAACCGGTTGTTCTTGATCTATTGACGCGTGCAAAACTGGCGCGCAGCATTCGCCTTATCAACGGCTTAAGGCCGGGTAATCTCACGCGCGCCCTCAACGGAGAATCGGTTGGTACCTTGATTCAGCAATGACATCCTTAAGGCCGCGGAAGGCCGACCCGCCTTGGTCAATCTGTACCCTTTTGGGATCGTAAGAAGCACGGTGCCCGTGTGCGCGGTGACGGTGGAAATCAAGTCAGCCGCAAGCTCATCGAGACATACCGTGCTTCTTGTGAAGGTTAGTGGTGAGCGTAGATCGTGGTATCAGGAACCACTTCTATCAGTTCCATCATGCCGCGGTCCTCATGCGTAAGGATGTGGCAGTGCAGTACAAACTGGCCGGGATAATCAACAAAACGGCTCCGCATCTTGTAGTATCCGGGAATTGTGACCGTGCAAACGGGATTGGCTCCCTTGGTGCAACTCGTATACTTCTGGATGTCCGCCGGACAGGCACTCAGGACTGTGCACACATTCGAAGGCAGATTATCTTCCCGTGACGCCGGTATGGCAAAAGCGTCCCACCAGATAAAGTCTTTTTCGGGAGAATGGCATGCCTTCCATGTCTCAGGCTTCATTGGGTCTGCGTAACAAGGGTTCTTCGGGTCCTTGGCCTCTGCGCTCTGCGGCTGAAATACCTCTGTGATTTGAAACGGATTCACGTGGATATGGAATGGATGTTCCTTGGTGGCATCCAGATTGGATACTTTCCATTCTTCTGTGGAATTCAAAAGCATGGCCTGGTTGATTGTGTGGTCCTCGAATTGTTTGCCGTTGATTTCCAGCAGAGGAGCGTTGTCATGAAAAACAAGATCACGTCTCACAACGATATCGCTCTCTGGAATATCGGCCAGGAAAGGTGGGAACGTGGGGAAATCCGATTCATTGGTAATGAATGGCATGGCGGGAGAAATGGCGCTGCCTTTCACCACCACGGTCAACAGCGTTTCTGTCTGTGAGGCGCAGTTCTGCCGGCAGAGTCCAGCCTGGACTTTTAGATCATAGGTTCCCTCAGTGGAAGGTGCCTGCACCAGCAAGTCTGCACGGTTCGCGGGCGCCATATTGATGTGGCTGTCCTCGGTCCCAACATAGTTCGAAAATTTGAACTGGACCCCATCCTGGGCAATCTGCTTCCAATGAACGCACGTTGTAGTTGGAGTGCCCGTACACGCTGTAGCGGAACCACGCGCAAAGAAGCCTTGAAAAAGCGCCGCATCACGCTCGGCGCCATTGATCAGCCGCCAGAATTGGACCTGGTTCGGCTGCATGGTGATGACCGGCGCAATACGCCCGTTCACTGATAGTGGTGGTACAGAGCGGCTGCCCGGCCCTCCTCCGGGAACGGTGAGATTCAGCACGGTGGTTAGCTGTTGAATGACAAGGACCTGCTCCTGAAACTTCCAGTTCGGATTTGATTTATAGAATTTGTTCAGGTCGTCATCGTACTTGCCTTCAATAATGAAAGCCCCCGTCATGCCGTTGGCGACGTTGAGGGCCGTAGATCCGTGCTTGTGAGCATGGTACCAGTGCGTGCCCGGCGACTGCCCCATCTTCACCTTTGCCGGATCATAAGTGGGAATCCTGAAGCAATACGGAAAGTATCCGATGTGGTATTGGGGCCACATGCGGTTTGCGATCTCAGTCTGGTTGACAGGAGAGAGTTGCATGTCTTTGGGCAGCACTGGAGGTCCGCCATGTGGAGGCGACTGTCCTTTATAGGGCGCTGAATTGTCATAGTTTGTGACCCACCGTTTCTGCAGTCCCTGCCATGGGGCCGGCATATCGGTCCAGTATGAGGGTGTGCCAGTTTTTTCGCATGCGGTGAAGAAATCGTTGATGGCCTTCTGACCATCAGGCGGCAGTGGGGCCTGGGCCGGACGAATGAAGAGAAGCACGTTATCGCCAGTGGTATTGGGAGTGGTATGTGTCCCGTGGAAGTGCACGTTTACGGTGCTGGAGCCATGCAGGCAATTCGGCATCTTGTCGGCATTCAGGTTTGCTGACTTTTTCCCGGAACCGGCAAAGGTGATATCGCAGCCGCCGTCCCCACGGTCAAGCGAGTTGATGAAATGCTGTGTATTGATAAGGTTCTCAAACTGGACCTCAATCAGGTCGCCCACTCGGGCCCGAAGTGTGGGGCCCGGAATAGGATCACTCTTGGAAAAAAGGGGGTCTTCGGGACCGGGCTTCAACAGGCTGCGTCCGTGAAAATACCGCATGAACTGAGTAGCACAGCGTGGCGTGCTCCCGGAATCCCACATCACGCGCTTGTCATTATCACCCAGTACAAGCAAAGCTTTTAGCCGTCCGTTTTCGCTCTTGATCTCCGGCACGGTGAGGAGTAGTTGGCCGGCAAGGGGATTGGGGCAATTAACAATCTGCGGTCCCTGTGCGTTGGCGCGGGGAGCAAAAAAGAAGAGGACCATGAAAAAGCCGCAGCTTGCAAACAGAGCGGTGCATTGGCGTCTCCGTTTCTTTCTCTTCTCATCATGAGTACATTCGGAAATTACAGCCTGGCAGCTTGTCATAACTCATCCTTTCTTTGGGGCATCTGCGCGAAACGCTGGAATAGAACAGAGTTTAGGGCGGCATCATTTCGCCGGATCGTTTGGCGGAGGTGGGGTTGCGGGTGCTGCGATCACCTGAATAATGCCTTTTTCATCGGGATGCAAAGAGCAGAAGTAGTCAATATTCCCGGCCGCAGTGGGAGTGAACGCACTGGAAGAAGAGTTGGGCGCAATCTGATTCGGCATGAAGAAAGCAGGATTTCCTGCTACGCCGGGCCAATGCGGCACTGTGTCGTTGTTGGCCCACACAATGTTGTCTCCAGGCTGGACTTGCGGCAGCGGGTTCGGATTAAATTTCGCACGCGGCGGTTTGGTTGCGTTTGGGTTGACGTTGATGAGCCATTGAAAAGGCATGTTGCGAATCCCTCCTTGCAAGTCGTTCCAGCGTGTTTGAAACATCAGTCTTCGCCACAGCGCGATTTCCGCGGTGAGAAGTTGCACAAAGATCCCCCCTCGCTCCCGCGGGGAGTGCTTTTGATTCTGTTGTTTCTCCAAATTCTGGGGCTAGATTCAGTGGAATCCGCCGACTCATCACTCAACTGCGATTGAGGTCCGGTGGAGGAAGCGACGAAAGTCGATTCCGGAACGAATTATGAAAAGACTAACTCTCGATTTGCGTTGTCGTCAATGGAAGAGTGAAGCAAATTATCGAAATAGTTACCCTAGTCTCTCTATCCTGCCTGATGCATTAAGCAAAAAATTGCGCACAGCGATTCAGATCTTCGTGGTAGGGCGAACTATTCTCATATCGCGCCTTTTGAGTTGTCGCTGTGCAACTAGAATCACAAATCATATTTGCGCCTGGATAAGAAAAAGCAATTTGCATATTCTCGTGGGGCGAGATATATTTCTGCGCACACCGGAGAATCAGGGACCCTCGCAGCAACCCTCCTGGATCTCCAAAGAAAGCCGAGCCTGAAAGAAATGGCAAATCAAGTATCCTTCTACCTCAATGGAAAAGAAGTTTCCATCCAAGACCCTTCACCTGACCTGCTGCTGATTGACTATCTACGTTCCCCTGAAGTTGCATTGGCCGGACCAAAGAAGCCTTGTGGCCAGGGCGGCTGCGGCGGATGCACCGTCATCCTCTCGAACTGGAATCCGGCTGAGAAGGAAATCGAGCATCGCGCCATCAATTCGTGTTTGCGTCCAGTGTGCGCGCTTGGCGGGCTGGTAGTAACTACGGTTGAAGGCACAGGAGCGGCCCGGCGTCCGAATCCTGCCCACCCGGACCACGCTCCCACATATTCCCGTGGCGGCGCTCCCATTGAGGCCCCACCGCTGCCGGCGATAGTTCAGGCCCATCTACAGACGGAGGCTAAAAGGAAAGAAGTGCAGGCGTCTGTGAAGCTGGCCCTCGGTGTACTGGCCAAGAGCCACGAACCCGAGCTCAAGGAGGTGGGGGAGGAAGCGGCTGAGCATCCTTCCTGCGCTGTGCATGAAGGCATGAACCCGGTGGCTTACCGGCTGGCCATGAACAACGGCAGCCAGTGCGGTTATTGCAGCGTGGGTTTTGTGATGAACATGTCAGAGTTCATTGTGAACAATCCCAACGCCACGAAGAAGGAAATCGAAGACATTTTCGACGGCAACATCTGCCGCTGTACCGGATATCGCGCGATTCTGACCGGAATGAAGACCTTTGCTTCCGACTGGACAGCGGAGGACGAAAAGCACCGCATGAAGTGCCTGGGCGATGCCGGATGTCAGGCGCAGAAACCTGCTGCCCTGGTAATTCCGTTTCCTGATGCCGCCAAAGCGCCGCCGGAACCTGTCTCAGTGCAGCATGGAAAGCAGACGTGGTACACGCCGGTCACGCTGAATGAGCTGGTCAAGATCATTGATAAGAACCGCGACAAGAAGTTGCGGCTGGTGCATGGCAATACCGGATATGGAATCTACAAAGAGGAATATCTGGAATCCGAAGTGATGGTGGACATCCGGCTCATTCCTGATTTTTATGCTGAACCTAAGGTCAGGAAAGGCGCACTGCATGTAGGTTCCGGCATTAACTACAACGACCTGATTGAAGCGATTGAAGTTGAACTCAAGGCCAAGGATCTGCCGGTTTCCAGCCGTCTGTGGGCCATGCAATTCATGGCGCGCAGGACCGCCGGACGAATTGTTCGCAACGCCGCATCACTGGGCGGCAACACCATGCTGGTGTTGAAGCACATTGCTCAGGGAACGGGCGAGCCGTTTCCTTCCGACATTTTCACCACGCTGGTAGCAGTTGAGGCGCGCATCGAATACCTGGATATCAGCACGGGCAGGCAGCGCCGGGTTGAGAGCACAGTGGAAGAGCTGGTGCAGAAGGTGGTGGCTGATCCCAAGCTGGCTGACAATATCATCCTGATCAGCTATGACCTGCCGCTGGGCGAACGGCGCGAAGTCACTCTGGCGCAGAAAGTGGCCCTGCGTGATGTCAACGCGCACAGTATTGTGAACGTCAGCACGCGGTTTGAACTGGGCCGCGATTTGACAGTAGAAGGAACAACTATCGTCTTTGGAGGCATTGCTCCTTATCCATGGCATGCAAAAGAAACTGGGCGGGCGATGAAGGGGAACAAGCTGTCGCTGGCGGAAATGCCGCGACTGGCTGAAATCCTGGAGCGCGAAGTGCTGGCGGAGCTGAAGCGCTGGACAGCACGCATGAAAGGGCTGCCTTCAGAAGGATTCACAGACCAATACCGCGCGCAGCTCGCGGTCTCATTCCTCTATAAGGCCGTAGTGAACGCGCTCTTGCCCGACAAAGGCGCGGTCCCTGAGGACATCAGATCGAGCGGAATTATCACTTGGGGACGCTGGCCGGCAAGCGACGGAACGCAGCATTACGACGACAGTCAGAAGTGGAAGCAGCCGGTGGGCCAGCCTTACATCAAGCTGACAGCGATGTACCAGACATCGGGGCAACTGCACTACACGCATGAGCTGCCGGTGCCGCCTTTGACGGTAAATGGAGCGTTTGTCCAGAGCAGCCGTGCACTGGCGAACTTTCACTTCATCATTCCCGGAAAGAAGGAAGAGGTGACGATACTTGAGCTGCGTCACCATCTGTCGGAATTTTCCCCGGCCTTTGTTGATCTCATCACTGCCAATGAGATTAAAGATGGCGGCATCAACTTTCAGGGAATGGGAGGAGACCAGCCGCTTTTTGCGGTTGACCAGGTGCGTTACCTGGGACAATCGATTGCCATGGTGCTGGCGAAGACCGAGCAGGACGCCATTGATATTGCCCTGTACGCGACAAAGAACTGTATTGCCTATACCCCGGTAGTGTGGCCCAAACAGCCCGCGCCGCCCGATGGCAAGCGCTGGAACAAAGAATGGTATGAACCGATTCTTGATCTGGAGCAGGCCATCGCGATGGGCAGCATCTTTGCTGATGCTCCCGCGAGCGCGCCTTTCGCGACGCACATCTGGAAGATTACGCGTCCGGGCAGCCGCTTTGACTGGATGACCCCGGACAAAGACCCGCTTGATCGCAAGATCGTGAACCGGACAGGAAGCGTGGATGGGCTCTCCTGCCAGGTCATAGAGAGCACCCAGATCAATGGCGGCCAGGCGCACTTCTACATGGAGCCGCAGGCCTGCATTGCGCTGCCCGCAGATGAGCGGCGCATCATCGTGAAACCTTCCACGCAAAGCCCCATGGAAATGCACGCCACCACGGCCATGGCGCTGGGCATTGAATACCATCGCATTGACGTGCAGGTGCCGGCGGTAGGCGGCGGATTTGGAGGCAAGACGGAACAGGCGCGTTTTGTTGTGGGGCCCACTGCCGTAGCTGCGTATTCAAGCAAGCAGCCGGTGCGCGTGGCGGTGCCGCGTGAAGCAGACACAATCATGATCGGCAAGCGCCACGCCTATTACGGCCAATACCAGATTGCCGTTGACCGGGGCCTGTCCAATCCTGAGGACAAAGGAATCATTCGCGGCTTCCAGACCAAAATGTGGGGCGATGGAGGGGCGTTCTACGACTGCTCTTTTATCGTGTCGAACTGCATCCAGCTTCGCGCCGACAACGCTTACAAGGTTGCGAACTTCGAAAACCAGCTTGATGTCTGCCGCACCAACACCGCCCCGAGCACGGCGATGCGCGCTTTTGGCGATGTCCAGGGAAAGAACATTATTGAGAACGCCATTGACGATGCAGCTTTCTCCCTCGGCATGCGGCCGGAGGTTTTGCGGGAGAAAAACTTTTATGACCGTGGGGATGTCACTCCGTTCGGGCAGGCGTTGTCTTACTGCTACATGAAAGACGTGTGGAAGTACCTGAAGGAAATTTCCAAATTTCACGAAAAGCTGCGCGCCGTGGAAGAGTTCAACAAGAAGAACCGCTGGCGCAAGCGCGGCCTGGGCATGATCCCGGTGAAGTATGGTTCCGGATACAACTTTGTGCAGATTGAGCAGGCGGCTGCCATCATCTCCATTAATCAGGGCGATGGCAGTGTGATTATCCACCAGGGTGGTATAGAGATGGGACAGGGGCTGACGACCCAGATTGTGCAGGTTGCCAGCTACGTGCTCAATGTGCCAATGGAAATGATCTATGTTGAGACCACGCGCACCAGCGTGACTCCGCATCCCACCAGCACCGGCGGCTCCACGGGAACCACATATAACGGAACTGCCGTGAAGAGGACGTGCGAGACGTTAAGCGCGCGGCTCATGGAATTTGCTTATGAGATGCTGAAAGAAAACGGCCCAGGATATTGCAAGCAACAGAATATAGATTTCTGGAACTACGGCCAGCAGGGTTGGGCTGCAGAAATAGAGACGGTGGTCAATGGCAAAAAGGTAAAGAAACTTATCTGGCAATACCTGGTGCAGCTTGCATACAGCAAGCGCGTGAACCTGATTGCCAACTTTACCGCGCCCATCCAGGGCGGCACCACTCCTGTGCCGGCAATGACATTCAAGAGCGCAAAAGACCAGCCGGTAATACCGGGCATCGAACTCAGCCAGCCAGGCCCAATCAGCGGCATTGTTGATTCGTTTGTCGGCTTCACCTATTCCGGCGCGTGCTCGGTCGTTGAAGTGGACATTCTGACCGGTGAGGTGAAGATCCTGAGCGCAGACATTGTTTATGACATGGGCTGGAGCCTGAATCCAGCCATTGATATCGGCCAGGTGGAAGGCGCTTTTATCCAGGGCGTCGGCTATCTTCTGACTGAAAAGCTGGTGTTCGAGCAGGAAGGGCCGGAGAAGGGAAGGCTGAACAGCGTGAACACCTGGCGCTATAAGCCTCCGGCAGTTACGACGATTCCGCTGGAGATGAATGTGCATCTCTTCCCGCGTGACATCGCCAAGAACGTGCCGGAAGACCCCAACGATCTGTTCTCGTCAAAAGAAATTGGAGAACCCCCACTGGTCCTGTCAAACAGCGTGTTTTTTGCGGTAAAGGACGCGGTCAGGGCTTCTCGTCTGGAGCGCAATCTCAACGGCTTGTTCAGAATGGATGCTCCAGCTACCGTGCAGGAAGTTCGCCGGGCCTGTGATGTTTCCATCAACGATTTCAAAAATCCTCACTAGAAAGATGACTGAAGGCACGGCTCCGTCCGTGCCTTTCAGCCAAACTCCGGGCTTGGGGTCTCTCCCAAAATCCCGGACTCACGCAGTTGACCCCAATCGAGCAAGGAGAGAAACGATGCGACTAAGGCGGAACAATAATAAGGAGCAACTGAAATTCCGGGCAGTTAATTTGCTGATGCACAAACAATTTGTCGTTGCATTGAGCCTCATGCTGCTGGCCGTGGTGGCATTTTTAACCGGATGCAATTCAAAACCTGCTCAACCAGCGGCAGGGGATAACAAAACGCCGGCCCCACAGTCTGCGTCCGCCATGGCACTCTCCGCCGAGAAGGAACGCGGCATGAGTTTTCCGGATTTTGGCTTTATGGTGAAGCCTGCAGACTACATTCAGAATTATTCTGATCAGCCTATCTTTCGCTTGAAAGCTGATTTTCCCAAAGAGAAACCGGAGCACGTGCCCGCCTTCGTAGAGCAGATAGACTTTAAAAAGAATCCCAAAGAATACCTGCTGGCTGCCCGCGATTACGCCTTTGAAGGTAATCTGCCGGATTGGGATCCCTACAAGAACCACGTTCGCGGCTGGTATCACATTCCGTGGCTTCATCCCACGACCACAGGGCCAGAGGCATATCCACCGAATGGCGGCACCGAGGGATTTCGTGGACTTATCAAGGAAGCGCCTGTAACGCCCTACCAGTTGGGTCCAGACCAGAAAGGTAAAGATGGGAACTACTCGGTATATGCGATCACGCTGGTCAATGACATGGCTGGATACACCATGGGAAAGATGTGGGCCGATCCTAACAATCCTGATCCACGCGCTACCGACGCTCGCTATGGCGGAGGGTTCCCCATTGGCACAGTTTTCGCCAAGCTCCTTTTTACCGACGCACCGCAGGGAACAGACAAAATTGCTTATCTTGAAAATCCTTTGCAGTGGAAAGCTTATATCACTGAGAACTTCTGGAAATCTTCCACCCGCAAAGTTACGCCCGTCAACCTGCTGCAAATGGACATTGCCGTGCGTGACGCGCGTGCCGATGCCCCCGGACTTACAGGTTGGGTGTTTGGCACATTTGTTTACAACGGCCAGCTAAACAACCAGAACAAATTCATGAACCTGGTCCCGGTTGGCTTGATGTGGGGAAACGATCCTGACAACAAGATCAACAAAACCAGCGGCGCCTATCCTGTGCTCCATACCACTGTGAATCCAGAGCTGAAAGAGACTGCGATCTTCGATACCAAAGACCTGCCTCCACAACATCTGGGATGGAATTTCCGTTTAAACGGCCCTGCTGATTTAAACACCACATCGTGTATGGGCTGCCATGTTGCCGCACAATACCCGGCTGTGACTAGCCTTGTGCCTCCAACGGCGGTGCCTGATGGGCAAACAGTTCCGCCGGCAAAAGGCGGCACTCCTGAGTGGATGCCATGGTTCCAGAACATCCGCTGTGCCACATCTATGAACGAGCATACGTACTCGACGGATTTTTCATTTCAGGTTGCGATTGCGCTGGAGAACTTTTTCAATGCCAAGAGCGCAGTGGCGCAGGGAGCATGGGCGTCAGACTATGAGCTTGCGCGCAAGCCGATTGCACGTGGCGAATTGGTGCCGGTAACCCGCGCAAAAGGAAAATCATCAGTGGCATTAGCGCCGATAAAGAAGAAGCAATAATCGTGCGGGAGTCTTGCCATTAGCCTTGGACTTGTTCCGCTCGTCGATTGCTTCACCGCCTCAGCGATCTCGGCGCTGGTACCGCGGGAAATAGGCACGTCAGTCAAAGTTGTTGATTAGATTTGGCGTCCCCGACGGGATTTGAACCCGTGTTACCGCCGTGAAAGGGCGATGTCCTAGGCCGGGCTAGACGACGGGGACGCGTGCAGGCGGGATCGAATCATCCGCATTCGAATTCAGCGTAGTTTAAATTCAAATCAATCTCTTGCTTGCCAATGATTTTCGATCTGATTCTAACCTGCTGAACTGCCATTTGATAGTAGCAGCGGCAGAAAGGCTGTGTCAAAAGAAGCAGAAAGCTCGTGTCAAAGAAATGGACGGCGCAAGACCTCCTTCTATTCCTCCTGGCTCAAGTCCGCCGTGGAGAACTAAAAATTGGTAAAGTAGAGGCATGAGCTTTTGCAAAGGAAATCGCGAAGGAAGAGCGGCATGACTTCGCGGACAGCAGTTGTCTTGGGCGCCTCAGGGCTGGTTGGCGGCTATTGCCTGCGCGCGCTGGTCGACGATCCGGATTATACGAGGGTGCTCACATTCGGCCGCAGAGAGTTGCCATCACTTACACGGGCCAAGGTTGCGCAACGCGTGGCCGATTTGGCGACACTTTCCGTGGAAGATTTTCAAGGCGCACAAGACGTGTTCTGCGCGCTGGGGACCACGATTCGCAAAGCCGGATCGCAGGCCGCCTTCCGCCACGTTGACATGGAGTTGCCGTTGCGGGCTGCTCAACAAGCGGTTCTGGCCGGTGCGGAACAATTTGTTGTGGTGTCGTCAGTGGGCGCTGATCCGGCCAGCAAAAATTTCTATCTCCGCACCAAAGGAGAGATGGAAAGGGAACTGGCCAAGCTGCCCTTCAAGGCGCTGCATATTCTGCGTCCGAGTCTGCTCATTGGCAAGCGCGCGGAGTTCAGGCTGGGCGAAACCATCGGCATGAAGATTGCTCCTGTTTTGGATCTGCTCACGTTCGGCCCGTTAAGAAAATATCATTCCATGCAGGCGGAAATCGCAGGTAAAGCGATGGCGGCTGCGGCAAAATCCGGAAAGAGCGGAACCCTGATCTACGAGTTCGATCCCATCGTCACTCTCGCCGCTTAACTCAGCATCAGTCGATAGCAAGTTGCTAACCACATCTGTTTCTTAAACGTCACTCTTCTTGACGATGGCTGATAGCACGATTAGGCTTTCTCTGCGCCACTCCTTGGAGGGATTGTGACACAAGTGTTTTCTCTTTCTGCATCTTTGCGTTCTGCCGTTTTATTTACCTCGATATTCATGTCAGTTTCTCCGCTCATGGCGCAAGCGGCGCCGCCAGCCCAGCCAGCCGTACTCAAGCCGGGTGACAACCTTGTAGTGGAAAATATCCCCCCGGTACCGGCGGCGATTGCGGAAAAGGCCAATCAATACGGCGAGTTTCGTTCGGCCACATTGCAGGATTGGCACCCCACGAAGCGAGAGATGCTTATTGGAACACGCTTTGCCGATGTTCCGCAGATCCATATGGTCAAGATGCCCGGCGGTGATCGCACGCAGCTTACGTTTTTTCCAGACCGCACCGGCGGCGGCCACTTCGGTCCCAAAGGCGATTACTTTACGTTTTCTAAAGACATCGGTGGCGGCGAGTGGTTCCAGATTTACCGCTATGACATTGCCAATGGCAACGTGACACTGCTGACCGACGGAAAGTCCCGCAACGGGGGCCGCAGCTTTGCTCACAATGACAACCGCATCGCTTACAATTCGACTCGCCGCACGGGGAAAGACACGGATATCTGGATCATGGACCCAACCGATCCCAAGTCAGACAAGATGCTCCTGCAATTGGAAGGCGGCGGCTGGAGCGTGGCGGACTGGTCGCCCGATAACAAGAAGCTGCTGGTGGTGGAGGAAGTCTCAGCCAACCAAACTTATCTCTGGCTCGCGGACGTTGCTAACGGAGAGAAAAAGCCGCTGACGCCAAAAGCTGATGGAGTAGAAATTGCCTACAGCGGTGGTCCATTCAGCAAAGATGGCAAAGGTTTTTACACGGCAACCGATCGTGATTCCGAATTCCAGCGCCTGGCGTATTTTGACCTGGCCACCATGAATCCCACGTATCTAACGACGGACATCAAGTGGGACGTGGATGAAATAGCTCTTAGTGAAGATGGAAAAACGCTCGCATTCGTCACCAATGAAGACGGCATCAGCAAGCTCTATCTGATGAACACGGCAACGCGCCAATACCAACCTGTCCCGGGTATTCCCACCGGCTTGATCGGCGGGCTGAATTTTCACAAGAACAGCCGTGACCTGGGATTTGTACTCACCAGCGCCAGATCCACTGCCGATGTTTACTCCGTTGACGTGACCACAAACAAGCTTGAACGCTGGACTGCGAGCGAAACCGGCGGCCTGAATACTGCTGCTTTCGCTGAGCCACAGCTAATCAAGTGGCAGACGTTTGACGGCAAGACCATTTCCGGCTTCCTTTACATGCCGGACGCAAACAAGTTTCCGGGCAAGCGCCCGGTGATGGTGAACATTCATGGTGGTCCGGAAGGGCAGTACCGTCCCGGATTTCTGGGCAGGAATAACTATTATCTAAATGAACTAGGCGTCGCTTTGATCTTTCCCAACGTACGCGGATCAACAGGATACGGCAAGACTTTCCTTAAGCTCGATAACGGCGTCAATCGCGATCACACACATAAAGACATTGGCGCGCTGCTGGACTGGATCGGCAAGAATCCAGCGCTCGACTCCGGCAAGATCATGATTACCGGCGGAAGTTACGGTGGCTATATGACGTGGGCTGTCGCGTACGAATACAACGACAAGATCTGCTGCTCATTACCGATCGTCGGCCCGTCCAACCTGGTGACGTTGCTGGAGCACACAGAGGCTTACCGCCGCGATTTGCGGCGCGTGGAGTATGGCGATGAGCGCGACCCCAAAATCCGCGAGTACCTGGAGAAGACTGCGCCGCTCAACAACTCAGAGAAGATCCGCAAGCCGGTCTACGCCGTGGTGGGGAAGAACGATCCCCGCGTGCCATGGACAGAGTCGCGACAAATGCTGGACAAGCTGAAGAGCAATGGAATCCAAACGTGGTTCCTGATGGCCAATGATGAAGGCCACGGTTACGCGAAGAAGAAAAACCAGGACTTCCTTTTCTACTCGACAATTCTGTTTGTGCAGCAGTTCCTGCTGGGCCAGCAGAATGTGGCGAGCGGAGACAAATGACCCTGATCGAGGGCTCCGTGAAGTACTTTGTATCCGGAAGAACAGATTTTCATAATCCTTATCCCTCGCACTTCTTGAGTTGTTGGTTTAAAAAAATCAGGGGGAAGAACACTTTACCTTGGCAAAGTTGCATTGCCAATCATGTAGTGCAATGAATCGGAAAAATGTTTCAAAAGAATAAGACCGAAATGAGTGAAATCTTACACACTTGTGTATGCAAAAGATTGCTTGGATCGGCGTACCCAGGGGCAGAAACACCTGGAAAACCCGATATTCGTGAATGAGAGCAGGCAGATTTGTAGTCTTGTTCAGTCGTGATTGGGGTCGATCTCAGGACGAAACTATACAGGAAAGGTTGAAAGCTCTGCGTTTGAACCGCAAAGCACCACGCCAACCCTCTCTCCCGGACGAGGTTTGTAAACGCCGGAAAGCAGGGCGGCGAAAGCGGTGGCGCCACCAGGTTCCGCTATCAAGCGCAAGTGCTGCCATAGTGCACGCTGGGCTTCAGTAATCCGCTCATCGCTCACGAGCAATGACTGCGTAACAAATCTCTGCGCGATCGGAAACATTAACTCACCCACGCGACGGGCACCAAGCGAATCGGCGGCAACGCCACCGGTATCCACGTCCACCACCTGCCCGGCGGCCAGCGACTTATGCAGCGTAGGCGCACGCTCCGGTTCAATGGCGATCACACGCACACGTTCCTGATACCAAGCGGCCATGCCGCCTATCAATCCGCCGCCACCCACAGCAATCAGCACGGAATCCAGGCCGCGTACCTGCTCTTCAAGTTCCATGCCTAGCGTCCCCTGGCCAGCAAGCACACGCGCATCGTCATATGCATGGACCGCCACTGCGCCCGTTTCCAATGCGCGTTCCTTGCTTGCGGCAAGCGCTTCTGAGTAGCTGTTGCCGGTAATGTTGATGGCAGCGCAGTACTGCTTCAGCCGGTCAACCTTATTTTTAGGCGTGATTACCGGAACAAAAATTTCCGCGCGATGCCCAAGCTTATGTGCCGCATAGGCGACGGCCGCGCCATGGTTCCCTCCGGAAGCCGCAATCACGCCGGCCTCCTCAATCTTAGAACTCAGAATGCAGTTGAACGCGCCGCGTGGTTTGAACGAGCCGGTATGCTGAAGGCATTCAAGCTTGAAGAAAATCCTGGCATCAATGCCGAAGGCCTTTTCTTCCAATGCGAGCACCGGCGTGCGACGGACGTGAGTAGCGATCCGCCGGCCTGCATCCTGAATTTCAGTGCGAGATATCATTGGGCTTTGCGTGACTTGGTTTGACTGCTCAATGTGGCGACGGGCGGCTTTGGCTGATCATCCACCAGCAGACGGAAGATATCCGGTCGCGAGTAATGGCCAACAGCGTCAAAATCAAATTTGGCCTTGGGCAAAAGGCCGCGATCCAGTTCAGCCACCAGGATCGACTCATCTTCAAAGTTCGGGCCCGCCAGAAATTCACCGAAAGGACTGACAATGCAGCTTCCGCCACGAGAAAGTACAGTATCCGGTTTTTCTCCGAATGCTGTTGCATAATTTTTGGGGAAGTCGCGGCGGCGGTTGAACTGGTTGCAGCCCAGAACAAAACAGCGGCCCTCGGTGGCAATATGCTGCATGGTCGCAGACCATGTGGGGCGATGGTCAGCGGTCGGCGCGCAATAAATTTCAATACCCTGGGAATACATGAAGGTGCGCAGCAGCGGCATGTAGTTCTCCCAGCAGATTACCGCCCCCAGCTTGCCCAGCGGAGTATCAAACACAGGCAGAGTTGATCCGTCGCCATATCCCCAGATCAGCCGCTCAGAGGCCGTGGGCATTACCTTGCGGTGCTTGCCCAGAAATGTTCCATCAGGCGCGAAGAAAAGCACGCAGCAATAGAGCGTGCCGCGCTCGCGTTCAATCACGCCCATCACCAGATAGACAGAATTGGTGCGCGCCGCTTTGCTCAGTGCATCAACCGTTGGGCTTGGGACTTCCACGGCGCTTTCAAAGTATCGCTTAAAGTCTTCGCGGCCCGCGTCCGTGCGCCAGCCCACAACGGCGCCAAAGTCGAGCCCGCGAGGGTAGCCGGAGATAAAAGCTTCTGGGAAGAGTACAAGTTTAGCGCCTTGCTTTGCCGCATCCCGCGTTAGGTCCAAAGCTTTGGCCAGTGTTCTTTTACGATCAAACGCAACGGACGCAGCCTGGACCACGGCCACGGTCACCGCGCTGCTAATCGGCTCTTGTTTGGCATAACGCTTCATGAGAGACGAAAAACTATAACAGCAAATATCGGTTTATCGCAGGCCGCTGTCATCCCACTCCCAAGCTGCTGCTTGCATCCTTTATATAGGCATTGTTGGAAAGTCTAATGAATGAACCATAGGTTAGGTTTAAAAGCCTATTTTTATCAGACACTTACAACAATTTTGTTCGACAAATCAATGCGGTGATAGGACAATAACAGGGTATCGCTTCCGGAGATCGGGTTAGTGTCTTTCAAACCAGATCGGTTGGTTCGGCGTGTCTCAGTTTTTTGCGGCGCGATAGCATTCCTCTGTCTGTTCTCCGTAAGCGCCTTTGCCCAAAGCGTCACACCTGAAACTTCCCAGCCAATTGATGCAACCGGCGGGTTTCTCCAGCGAGAAGGCGCAGAGCCAAAGTTTGAGGGCGCCAGTAAACTTTCTTCCGCCGCGCGCATGGCCCTGACACAGGGACGCATCTCTAGCGTACCCCATTTTTCAGGATCGTTTGAGTCGCAGGAAAAAGCGTATCCCTTCACGATGGTAGGCGCAAAGCCTCAATCGAATGCGACGACCCAAATTCCGGTACAGATCATTCCTATTTCACTGTTCTTTGAAGAATTTGTGGATGAACATGGCGCGCCAATCGTGCTTGATCCCGGCGCCATTGTTCCGCGAGTGCAGGCGTCTCCCAATTTCCACGACGCTCAGTATGCAACAGGAACCACGCAATTCGCCGATGCCGTGCAGAGAGCGCAATTCGATGCTATCGCCGCCAAGGATTGGCACACGCTTCTTAAGGCACCGAAAATCCTTAAGCCGTTGAGGATCGCTGTGCCGCGAGGAGATGCCAGGGTTTATCGCAATCCCAGCACCGGCGTGGTGTACGCGATTGTGGACACTGATTTTTTTCTTTCTCAATTGAATACGATCATTCAGATGGCAAACCTCTCGCCGGACGCGCTGGCCATCGCCCTCACTTCAAATGTCTTTCTTGCGCCGCAGAAAGACATCAAGAAATGCTGCGTGCTTGGCTTCCATACTTCGTTTGATGTAGGCGAGATGGCGCAGATCAGGTTTGTCCAGACGTTCATTTGGGCAAGCTGGGTGGACCAGGGCATTCTGGGGCCCGGCCTGGCAGACGTTACGCCTATGAGCCATGAAATTTCTGAATGGATGAACAATCCATTTGGCACGAATGCCGTTCCAGCATGGCAGGTTCCGAACTCGACTGGATGCCAGAGCAATCTTGAGACAGGTGATCCCCTGGCCCTGATGCCGGATGCCGGATACCCCGTGTTGATCGACGGATTTACTTACCATCCGCAGAACCAGGTCTTAATGCAATGGTTTCAGCGCGGGGCGACATCCGACGCGTTTGAAGGAGCTTTCAGCTTCCCCGACCAGAGCATCATGACCTCACCTTCGCAGGCCTGTCCAGCCCGTTAGTTCTCTGATTCGTAGTCCCGCCCACATCTCATACAATTTCCTTGGCGCAGGTTTTGTTCATGTCATCCAAAGGAAGCATGCTGCGCGGTCCCGGGATGATAACGTCCTGCGCTTGCGCAGCACGCCACCATCCCGCGGGGATGGACCGGCTCTTCGAGCAATGGGGCCTCCCTTGGAGGAAACGGGAGCACTTGTGTTGATAGAACGCCCATGGCGGAAAAGTATGCAAAATAATTTGTGACGCTCCGCTTTTGGGTTAGTTGGATTTCCGCCGGCACGATTCTCGCACGGCAACAACTTTCCTTTACAATCGCGGTGAACTTAAGGAGCAAGTTTGAGCGCTCTCACCGCCTTCGGACTATTCGCCGTTACGGCGATGCTGGTCTTTTATGCGCTGGAAAAGCGCAGCCCATGGTTCATCTTCTCCTTCGCTCTTGCCTGTATGCTGGCTTCCGTCTACGGCTTTCTGCAAGGCGCATGGCCGTTTGGCGCGGTAGAAGCCGTGTGGTCAGTGGTGGCGCTCAGACGCTGGTGGCTGGCGCAGCCGGAAAAATAACAATTAGCTGCCTGACTCGAATCACAAGACAGTTTGTGGTGTTCCTATTAGAATGATCACGACAAAAACGAGGTGAAAGATGCGGAAACAAATCGCAATACTACTTGCTGTGGCGTGCCTGGGCGCAGGCTCGGTAAAGGCTTTTGCGCCGACGCAGTATCAGGTGAAGCAGAAATATGTTCTCGGCGGCGACGGCGGCTGGGACTATTTAACTTTCGATCAGGCAGGGAAGCGTCTCTTTATTTCACGTGGCACACACGTGATGGTGGTGGACCCTTATAAAGGTTCTGTGATCGGCGATATCCCTGACACGCCCGGAGTCCACGGCATTGCGCTGGCGCAGGATTTAGGCAAGGGCTTCACCAGCAATGGTCGTGAAAACAGCGTGACCGTATTTGACTTGAAGACCTTGAAGCAGACTGCAAAGATCAAGATAGATGGTGAAAACCCCGATGCCATTCTCTACGATCCATCTTCCAAGCGCGTGTTTACCTTTAATGGCCGCAGCAAAAACGCCACGGTAATCGATGCCACGAACGACAAAGTAATCAGCACTATTCCGCTCGACGGCAAGCCGGAATTCGGAGTCGCTGACGGCAAGGGCGGAGTCTTTGTAAATATTGAAGACAAGAGTGAGCTGACCAGCATTGACGCTAAAAAGGCGACGGTTATAAAAACCTGGCCGCTGGCGCCTTGCCAAGAGCCGAGCGGCCTGGCCATGGACCAGAAGCACCGCAGGTTGTTTGCCGGCTGCGACAACAAGATGATGGCTGTGGTGGATGCCGATAGCGGTAAGGTGATTGCCACACCAGCCATTGGCGAAGGCGTGGATGCAAATGCTTTTGATGCCGATCAACAGCTCGCCTTTAGTTCCAACGGACGCGACGGCAACCTGACGGTTGTCCATGAAGATTCACCAGACAAATTTACGGTGGTTGAAAACGCCCCAACGCAAAAATTTGCCCGCACTATGGCCCTGGACACCACGAACCACGACGTTTACCTCGTCACGGCCGAGATCGAGGAAGCGCCTCCGGCAAAAGAAGGCGAGCGTCCACGGCGCAACATGAAGCCTGGCACGTTTACGCTGCTGGTGGTGGGGAAGAAGTAGGCTTTGGAACGCAAAACCGGGGAACGCAAAACCGGCTACTTTATGATAAGTACTTTTCCGGCAACGGGTGTGATGGATCTTCATTTTCCCAATAAATGGTGAGGATCCACCACCGATTGCCATCATTGAAAAGCTGAAAGCTGTTGACGCCGCGCGCAAACGGCTTCTCGCCTTTTGCGTGGCGCGACTCATAGGTGCTCCACACATGCGCAATGTGGCCCCACTCCTCTACTCGGTTTGCCACTGAATTCTCAAAAAAGCCCTCTTTGCTAAAGAAATCCTGGGCTCGGGTGGCGTATTCGTCTGGCGAGGAAACCCGCGCCGTTACAGCGCCTTTGTCATCGCGATGGCTTGGAATTAAGCGCGCCCCAGGATAGAAAAAGCCGCGGAAGCGGTCCCAATCGCGGGGACCGGCAGGGCCGGAAATCACGTCATACACCGCCGCAATAATGTGATCGATGGAATCGATCTCGCCCGGCCGAGCAGTTGAGGTGGGTACAGTTGCTGCGGGCGCAGTTGCATTGGGCGCAGGTGATTTTGGTGAGGCCGGTGAGGGCTGGGCTGCGGGGTTCTGGGCGATGGCGAAACAACCCGCAAGAAGACAAAAGGTAAAAATGGCGACGATGCGATTATTCATGGGATATAACCTAACGCCGATTTGCCAATATCCGCAAACAGAAGTAGCAGATTATCCTGCGATGCCGGGTCTCAGCGCTCCAAGATGTCGGCGCTCATCGGCGCTTCTTCGTTCGGATGTTGACGCTTCCACCATTGCAGGTAGTGCAGGTTGCAGCAGAACGTGATGGGCGCGCTCTCCACTGCAGGAATGGAAATCCCATCGTCGATGGATGTCCCGCACTCACTACACACGCCAGACTGGACGAACTCTGGGGCAACAAGTCCGTGCCAGGGAATCCGCCGATATCCGCCCTCATGAGCGCCCGAAGAATAGATCGGCCCGATTGGTTCGCGGGTGCGGGTGCGCCAGTTCTGGCAATAGGTCCAATGGTCGGCCAGCATGGCGAAGTTGCGGATCTCGCAGAACGAGGTTTGCGTTTCATCTGGCTCGGCATTGCGCCAAATGCCGCGATTGCGTCGGTTAAATCCGCAGGTTCCGCAATTATCAGGGCCGCCGTTTGGCATTGAACCCGCACTCTCCAAGTGTATGTCTGATGCGCCAGCACTCTACCAGAAATCTGATTGCGGAGTGAATCGCTCTCCATGTAATCTGCTGCCAAGAGGACAAACTTGTTATATCCCGGAGATACCGTGCGGCTTTTGCGCGAGCTGCCGGAAAGCGTTCTTCCACAATACAAAGAAGGCAGAGTGACTGCCGTTCCGCCGCCGACTGAAGGCGAGCCTCGCACTGTCGAGATACGTTTTTATCGCAACGGAGAGGCAGTGAACGTCAGCCTGCCGTTCGACGACGTGGAGTTGGTCATCGAGCAATCTCTTCTTTTCCAGACCGCCGTTTTCTGGGCGCCGCAGGAGCCTCGCGGCAAGCTGGTTGAACTTGCCATCAATTCTTTGCTTGATGGTGGATTCCTGATGCGCGGCGGCCCGAATGTCGCGCGGCTGCATTATGATCGCAACGATCGCTGGTGGAAGTGGGGCGAGAAGATCACTGATCCCACTGGTGCGTTGGTAGTCACTTCATCTCCCGCATGGGATGGATGCGTAGTGGCCTTTTCCGGACGGCAGCGCTTTCATCTTGAGTTTCGTTTGCGTGGGAGCGGCGATCCAGTGATTTTTCTGCACGAACGAGATGCCGCTTATGCCGAGCAGGCCATAACAACTGAGCCCGCCATGTCATTAGCGCGGGTCCTGATGAATCTCTCCAGCGCGATCGGAGCGCGCTACTGCGCGTTTCCTGTCGCTGATCCCTGGCTGCAGGATGAGGACTGGCAGTCTCTCATGCGTCCGCCGCTGTATCCAGATTTCTTCATGCTGCCCGAAAAAGAGTTCCCACAGGGACTCCCTGGCTTTCGCGGGATCCGGCTCACGGAAAATCGCGCAATATGGACCGCGCTCCCGATGAAAGGCTCTCCCCTCGAGGTCGCATTTCGCCGCAGTGACGAGGAATTAAAGCGCAACCGCCTGCGACAGTTGAACGCGCTGGGCGAAAAATATTATGACCAGATGTATGAGAGCCGCCACGGCGCCAATGGCTGTTACAGCAGTGCCAAAGACGCTTTCTATGATGCGATTGGCTTGGCCAACCAATTGGGAATGAAGGAAGAGGCCGGGGTATTGTCCAAACGACTGGCGCACATCAAAGCAGTTTTCCGGAGCCAGTTCACGTAGTCGGCAAATTCTAAGCGTGCAAAAGGAACGCGCCAACCAGCAGGATGTTGAATAGCAGGCCCTGCAACAACTCACCGAGGCCAAGAATATGAACGCCCAGAGGCCGCCAGGGCCTGGCCACCCAGACGCTAACTCGGATGACGGACGGAATGAAGGCGAGTGCCAGCAGGAGCGGAGCAAATCCAGCGCATGTCGCGGTAATGGATGTGCCAATCATCAATAAGTGCAGGAAACAAACGGCCATACTGCTGCGCAGTTTCTGCAGGCGTGACTTCATCTGCGCCGTGCTGATGCGAAGATGAACGTATTCGATTTGACCCACGGCAAAAAGCCAAGACGCAAACCACAGCAGAATTCCTGTCCGGTCGATCCGGCCAGTGGCAGCGTAATAGGCTCCAGCGGCCGTCGAACTGAGTCCCATCGCGCCGATCAACTGCTTGGGAACTCGCATCCGTCGCGAACTGCCGAGCAGAATCCGTACTGCAAAACATCCTGATGCGACCAGGCCAAAACCCATGACCAGCCCACGGTGCCAATGGAAAAGCTCAAAAACTCCGGCGGTTGCGATTACGGCTAATGCGATCACCGATGTTATTGCGACGCGCTGCTGCCGTTGAGAGCGGGCTTTGATGAGGGAGAATCCCAAAAGACTCTCCAAGGGTTGATAGATCAGAAATGCGGAGAGAGCGGTCAATAAGAACCAAAGGGCCGGTTGCAACGATGCGTTCGGTGCTCGATATCCGATGATGGCGCCGCTGATCAGTGGAAAAAGCAGAAGTCCCCATGTGCCATGTTCCCTGGGCACCAACGCTCTGATTGCGGGCCTGGATGGGCCTGGGAAGATCAAGACGTTTCCAGCCGGCGCGGCCGCAATTTTGCCCTGAGCTTTCATCGGAAACTATTCTCAGGGATAGGCTCACATCCGGCTGTGATTTCGATCACAGTAACACAACGGCTGCCGTGAGGAATGTATATAGAAATGCGGAAAAGCCGATCTTTAAGCCATGCGCAGGTCGTGCGTGGCCCGGCGGATCATTTCTTTCTGCTGTTCGGTGGTCTGCACAAACTTGAACCCGTATTGGAAGCCGTGCCGATAACGCACCTCTGCTTTGATCTTCAACAGTTCCTTGCCTTCCGAAAGCTGCAACTCCAGTTCGACAATTCCTCCAATATCAATCTCGCTGGGGATGGTTGCGCCCAATCCGCCTTCGGCAATGTCCTTTGTTCGTCCAATAAATGTTTCTTTTGCCCGGACGACAATTCGCAAATCCAGAAGATAACGCGAATGCGCTCGGGGAAGGGTCCATGGATGCTGTTTGTTCTGGGACATGGCTCTTGAAAACCTTAACACAATGTTCCTTTTTCGGGACTTGCCTAGCGCGATTCGTCTGTAAGCTTGCTGAGCGCCCACTCCGCGTGTTCTGCGACCACGGTGTCTTCTCCGGTGGCCATCTTTTGTAAGTCCGCTGCGAAACTCTTGTTACCGCTGTTGCCCATGGCAATGGCTACGTTGCGCTTCAAGCCAGAATATTTCGCGCGCTTCACAGGTGAGCCGCGAAACGTCTTGCGGTAAGTTTCTTCATCCATCTGCCCGAGCCACCGCAAGTCAGGATGGAAAAGCCGTTCCTGCGGTTGAAATTCCGGCAGAGAAGTAGGCGGCGCGTTGCCGGACTTGTTGTTCCACGGGCAGACATCCTGGCAAATATCGCAACCAAAGATGTGATGCCCCATGTCCGCTCTTAGTTCTTCCGGCACGCTGCCGCGCTTTTCAATGGTGAGATAAGCGATGCAGAGCCGCGCATCCAGTTTGCCCGGCGACACAATAGCATGCGTGGGACATGCATCAATGCACCGGGTGCAGCTTCCGCAGCGGTCGACGGCCGCGGTGTCGGCGGGCAGCTCCAGCGACGTAAGGATCACTCCCAAAAACAGCCATGAGCCCATTTTCTGGTTGATGATGCAGGTGTTCTTGCCGATCCATCCGATCCCGGCATACTTGGCGTAAACGCGTTCCAGGATTGGACCAGTATCAACGTAGCTACGGGTTTCGATTTCGGTGTTTTGCGCGGCGGCAACTTGCCTGACGGCCGCTTCAACCTGCCGCAGTCGCGGCAGCAGCGCATCATGATAGTCCTTTGTGCCCCAGGCATAGCGTGAGATCCAGCCTCGTTCCGGATCATTTGCGTCCACCGAATAAGGCGTGTCAGCGCTGTAATTCAGGGCGCACACAATCATGGACCGAACCCAGGGCGCAGCGTGAGCGGCTGAAGCACGGCGAAGCTGTCCGGATTCGGTACGTGATTCCAGATACTTCATTTCTCCGGCGCGGCCGGCATCCACCCATTCGATGAAGGCGCCAAGCTCCGGCATATCCTCATTGCGGACAGGTGCAATCCCGGCCAGATCAAAGCCGGCTTCGATGGCTGCCTGCTTGGCGGCCTTCGCGATTTCTTCTGCAAACATTATCGTCGTTCGATTATCCCTTATTGCGGCTCCAAGCTTAAACTCCTGTTCAAGGAAACGTAAAAGACCAAGCAATGAAGCACTTTAGAGAGTACTAAGGCCCGCCTTCTTTCTGGAGGATTAAGAAAAATGAGCTAGCAGCTTATCAGCACAAGATATCATCCTACTTTAGTAGCTGAGCTGCTGTTTTTAGGATACGTGTGTCAACGGCGCTCAAAGGAGTTAAAGGCCCCTAATGCTTTGTACCTTCTGCGGGACTGACAATCGCCCGGAATATAAGTTTTGCGGCTCGTGTGGTGTGCGGCTGGAAAGGCGGCAAGCGGAACGAAGGAGCCACCAGTCGGGAAGCACCAAGTGTGCAGGCTGCGGCCATGTGAATGAGCCCGGCATGAAGTTTTGCGGCATGTGCGGGACCCGCGTAGATCGCCGCATGGAAGAGCGTCGTGGTACCGGCGACGCAGCGCGTGCGGCTGCCATCGCAAATGCACAATTGCCGCCGCCGGAAGTCAGAGGCAGGGCAACTACGCTGGTTGCTGCGCCGCCAGAATCCGATGAAGCGCCTGTCACGCTGCCTCGCAGGGGCGAACCGGCAATCTTTCGCAATGAACCTTCGCGCAATGAAGGCGTTCGCGCGGAAGCCATATCGGACGAAGGCATTCGCAAAGAGTCGAGCAATAGTGGCCGCATAAGTGGTCCCTCTTTTCTGGGTCTGAATTCTCAGCCGGACAACAATGAGGGCGTCGAATATCTTCTGGAAGACGAGCCTTCCGGCGGCGGCTTAAGGAAGGTGCTTCTGCTCTTGGTGCTCGCGGCAATCCTGGGCCTGCTGTTTGTGCAATGGCGATCAAGTTTTAAAGCCAGTCCAAAGCCGCCTGCGCCGGCCAAGTCAGATCCATCAACTCCAGCCAATGCCCCGCAGGGAAACAATCAACCTTCTGATCCACTGATACCCGCTGTTACTGAAGCGCCTAAAACCGCAGCCAGCGGAACCAACGCGATCACTACCGGCGCGGCTTCTGAAGTAAAAGCGCCACGGACAGAACCTACAGCGCTGGAGACCACGTCGCCCAGCTCATTGGCCACAAGTTCAGACGAGGGAACAATCTCAACCAAACCCTCCACTGAAAAAGCCTTGCCCGATTCAGACAGCAAAGTAACAGAAGAAGCGCGTATTCCTGATTACAAGCCCAGTGCGGCTCTGGTGCGGGCCCAGCAATACATTCGCGGGACAGGTGGAGTACAGCAGAACTGCGAACAGGGCATGCTGTATCTCCGCGCGGCCACGGACAAGAGCGATCCTGGCGCGGCCATCCAGATGGCGGCCCTTTATTCCAGCGGCCTATGTGTGAAGCAGGACCGCGTAATGGCTTACAGGTGGTTCAACTCAGCGCATGAGCTCCAGCCCGCTAACATGTGGATACAAAAAAACATGGACCAACTGTGGGCGCAAATGTCGTCACAGGAACGCCGGCTGGCCGGTTACTGAAACTCTCGACTCTTAAATTCCCAGCTTCTTCACTTCTTCGTTGTAGTACTTGCGGTAGAGGATGTCCCATTCCTGCGTGCCTTCCGCGATGGTCCGCTTCTGGCTTTCAATTTTTGCGCGCGCAGCCACATCAATTTTGGCTTCTGCCATGAGTAGCTCTTCCAGAATGCGGCGCGCTTCCATGCGGATGGTGTTGGGATCTTCGATGAACTCGACGTCATCCAACGTTGCCAGCGCATCGGCCACGCTGTGAGCAAGCCTGTTTACCTTGTCGCGAGAAAGTCTCACAGCACCGCCTTATACTTTCGCACCAGTTCGCCTTTAACTTTTTTGAACATCTCCTGATAGCTGGCGCCGGCGCGCTGCATTTCATCCTGGTATTGCTCCAGGATCAGGCGCACCTCGTCGTTGATGCGATCTTCCAGTTGCAGCTCTTCCAGCAGCGCATTGTTCAGCGCAGCTGAAACCGCCGGGACATTCTTGGTTTCAATAAAGTCGCCGGCGATAAGTTTTTGGGTTACCTGGCGGGCTAAATACCCGACATATTCTTTGGAAAGGAGCATGCTTTTTTAGACGGTATGTGCTTGAAAAGAATAGTTTATCATACCGCGCGGTTGTGTACCCCGAGGGCGGCAGTTTTGGTGCTCCGTTCTGCTTCGCCATGCCGCCTGGCGCTCCTTCCGTTTGATTTGCGGATCGCGACCTCATGTGCAGTGCTCGTGAACAATTAGCAATCCATATTGATGTTGTTCTAACCTATCCGCTGGGGATTGAAAATGTTTCGTAAACTTGTTGCTTTGTTCATGCTTCTGGCGCTTCTCGCCTCTCCCGCGTCCGGTTTTGATAGCTTCTGGCATTCTGAAGCCACGCGCAAAGTAGCTGAAGCGAACGGATTCAGCGAAGACGCGCGCAAGATCATGCAACTCGGCAACTTCTCCCCGGACTTCTTTGGGCCTGTATCTGACTTTGCCGCAAACACTCTCCACGGTCAGGGCCTTAACGCGCTCAATCAGTATTTGGCAAAAAGCGCACAGGACCGCGATGCCGCCATTTTCCTTCACTTTGACAATCTTAATGGTGAACTGGACCGCAATTCTAAATTCGATGCCCTCTTCAATCGCCTGCTGACAAATACACAGTGGGTGATCGGCGGTTACATCAAGCAGACCAATGCTGACGAGCGCACGCGCAAGACCATGACGCTGATCGTGCTTGGCGCTTCGCTCCATGCCATTCAGGATTTTTACAGCCATTCCGACTGGATTCATCACGACTTCAACAACACGGCGGTCAAGCTCGTGCATCTCCCTGCTGGTGAATTGCGCGCGCCCACATGGTTTGAATATCGCGACAAGGCCGGCGATCCGGACAAGTGGCCGTTTCAGGTCAAGACCGGCATCTATCCTCCTGTCGCGGGCGCCGTGAATACTCACACGCACATGAACCACGATAATTCTCGTCTCCTCTATAGGGAGTATGAAACTGCGGGCCAGCCACTTGTCTCGCAGGCCAAGTATCACGACGCCGGTCCAGTGCCGGCCCACGAACAGGACGAAGCCTCTGCCTTTGCTCACCAGCAGATGGCGTATAACACGGCCGTCGCGGCAAGCATTGAGTGGGTCAAGAAAGTTGAAGAGTATGCTGATGCCAAAGCGGCCATTGAGTCTGCTAAAAGCTGGCAGTTGAAATTGAAAGATCCCAAACTGGTGCGAGAACTGGAAGCCGGCCAGATTACGGAGATGGCGCTCTCCTGCGCAGCCGGAAAATGGGACGGCGAAGACCCGCCCGGCGATCGTGGGGTGCTTTGCAAAACCGTGGTTGATCAAACCGTCACTCCGAGTTCCGCTTCAAGCGCGGCGAATATTGAATCCATCATTGTTGGCCTGGCTACGGGCGCTGCCTTTCCTTACGCGCTGAAATATACCGGCAAATTCTGGGACGTTCACCGCCAATATCATCTTTTAGATCACCTCGCCGACGGGATCGGATCTGCGCGCCATTACAGCCAGAAATAACGGGCGACTGCCAGATTGATTCGCAAAAATTTATTCACCAAAGCCGCGCACTGTTTTTAGTTGTGAACCTCAAGTACCATCCGCAGCATCAGTATTGATGAATCACACAAGGAATCTTTGGTCCCTTTCTCTATTCTTGATCTCGCCTTCGTCGCGCAGGGATCCACCCCCGCGGACGCCTTACATCGTTCTCTCGACCTGGCGCAGCGCGCTGAGCGCTGGGGCTATCGCCGTTTCTGGCTGGCCGAACACCATAATATGGTCGGGATCGCCAGCGCCGCCACCTCCGTCGTCATCGGATACGTTGCCGGAGGCACCAGGACCATCCGCGTTGGCGCGGGCGGAATCATGTTGCCGAACCATTCGCCTATCGTGATCGCTGAGCAGTTTGGCACTCTTGAGTCGCTGTATCCCGGGCGCATCGATCTTGGCCTTGGCCGCGCTCCCGGCACTGACCAGCGAACCTTGCGTGCGCTTCGCCGTGATCCCACCAGCGCCGATAGTTTTCCGGACGACGTGCGAGAGCTTCAGGCCTTTCTCGGTCCGCTTCAACCCGGACAGACGGTCCAGGCAGTTCCCGGCACAGGCCTTAACGTGCCCATCTGGATTCTCGGCTCCAGTCTCTTTGGCGCCCAGCTTGCCGCCGAATTCGGTCTGCCCTATGCTTTCGCTTCCCACTTCGCGCCTGACGCGCTCATGCTTGCGCTCCAGGTCTACCGCGGGGAATTTCGACCATCGGCCCAACTCCAGAAACCCCATGCCATGGTTGGCGTAAACGTAATTGCCGCCGATACAGACGCAGAAGCGCGCCGACTTTTTACCTCTGCCCAGCAGGCTTTCACCAATGCCGTGCGCGGCACGCGCCGCCAGCTTGCGCCGCCTATCGACAACATTGAGTCCTACTGGTCGCCCATGGAAAAAGCGCATGTTTCCAGCATGCTGGCATGCTCTTTCGTCGGCTCACCTCAAACCGTCCGCGGCGGATTGGAAAAGTTCATCCAGCAAACCGGCGCCGATGAATTGATGGTCGCTTCCGCCATCTATGATCATTCCGCCCGCCTGCGATCATACGAGCTGCTCGCGGCGATTGCGTAATTGCGATACATCCGCCGGTGTTCCTATCTTCCTGGTTGGCTGTTCTCCGTGTCTCAGTGCCTCCGTGGTAGGTTTTGGTTTTCCGATCACGGCGATGACGTGCGCTCTCGGCGATTCCGGCGATAGGACGCGCTTCGCGCGCCACAGCCCTCTGCCTGCGTCCTTCAGCTAGTGCCCCACCCCACCCGGCCTTTTTCTATCTTTTGTTGAAAACAAAGGCCGAACCGCAAATCGACGCTCGCGTGACCCTTGGGTGGCGCTTGGGTGACGCTTGGGTGACGCTTGGGTGACCCAAGGGTCTCCCAATCCCAATCCCAATCCCAATCCCAATCCCAATCCCAATCCCAATCCCAATCCCAATCCCAATCCCAATCGGCAGAGGGTCACAATGTGCTGTCAGATACCAATACTAGGAGCCCAATACCGGTCCTTTGGCTGACTGCTAATTGCTAATTGCCAACTGCTTTCTTCTTTCAAAGAGCTTTTAGCGACCTGACACCCTGAAGCGCACCTCACAATAGCCGATTCCTAGGAGCGAATCAAGCACGAATCGGTACAGTGTTGAGCGCGAAATCAGGAGAACAATCCATGCCCGCTCTTTGCTGGAATGGTGGCCATCGACCATAAGGGACGCGGCGGCTCCACCTCCCCGGCGTGGCGGTTGAATTGGCAGAAAGAGACGACCAACATTCCGTGTGAAATAATCGGTGGCGGGATTACTGTAGAGCGCCAGTCCGCACACTGCGCTCACATGACCTCTCGCCGGGATCAGGTCGCTCTGCTCCCGGCTGTTCTCCGTCTCCGCGTATCCGTGGTGAGATTTTGCTTTTGCAGTTGATCAATCCACCTTCGTCGCCGTGAGTTCCACCTGCATGCGCTTGGTGCTGTTCACGTCATCCATGCTGGTAAGTATCTGGGGTTTGCCGGGATTCACGACCGCGCCCACACGTTGAGTCACGCCGCGCAGCACCGGTCTGCTTCCTGCCGTCCGGGGATCCGTGTTCTGTTCCGGAATGGCAAAATTGGTAACAGTCATATCCACGCCCACCGCCAGCTTGCCATTCACTGTCTCCACCGCCGAACACCGAAGCTCAAAGCCCACGTCGGCATAGGTCATGCCGCCGTTGCCCGCGTCAATTGGCACTTTGGTGCCGATCTTGAGTGTGTTTGCGCCACGATCATTGGCTTCTACCAGCAGGCTGTAGTCGCGTTGATTAATCCTCTTTCCGTCTTGCAACTCGTAGATACTGAACGCCATTTTGTAAGTAGGTATCGCTGCTTTTTTGACAATCGCGTCGTTGTCGGGCCTCTCTTGCTTTTTCTTGGCGTCTTCTTGCGCGACCAGTGAGCAGGCAGCCAGGAATAAGATCATTAGTACTAACAATTTCTTCATTGCGTTTCTCCTTATCTAGTGTTTGTTGAGCGTCGCGTTCCTTGCGCTGGCTCACGGTCGGCCCAGAATTCTTCAGCTTCTTTTTGATCATCATTGCGCGGGATCTGCGCAACGACTACTTCTCGCGGTGTGTTCTCCAGGTACGTGAACATGAGTCTTTCTTGTTCCGATAATGGGACGGGTGTAGGGAAATTCGTAGGCCGCTGACTTAGCGCCAAAGCCTCTTTCTTCTGGGCTATTGGAACCGTCGATGGTTTGCGGCGATGGACTCTTGCCGTTTCCTGTCGAGCAATCGGCGCGTGCGGCTGAATTCCTGGCTGCGGAGTCGGTTGGTTGGTCTTAACGATCACGTGTGTCGGCGGCTCAATGCGATGCCGCCCATTGATCAGCACCGCAGCCACGATGATTGCAGCCGCAACCGTTCCTGACCAAAGCCATTTGAAATTCCACCATCCTTGCGACGGTCCCTTTTCTGCCTCGTGCAGGTTCGCCAGTATCCTGTTTTCCAGCCCCGACCTTGGCTCCGCTGAGGAATAGTGCGCGAGCATCGAATCCAGCATGTCATCGATCTGCATCTGCTTATCTTTTTCCTGGTCAGCCATGTCTTTTCCCCTCCAGCAGGACCGCCAATTTCTCTTTGAGCTGCTTGCGCGCCCGGAACAAGCGCGTCCGCACCGAGCCTTCCGGTATCTTCATCACCTCGGCTATTTCAGCCGAGTTCAGCTCCTGCACTGTGGATAACTCCAGCGTCTGCCCCAGATCATCCGGTAAGCCCGCGATCAGCCGTTGCAATAGCTGCTGTTTCTGCCGCTCCGCAAGCTGCTCATCCGCAGCGGGAGCACCATCAGAAAGCGATTCCATCAACTCCCAGCCCGCGCCTGCTTCGTCCAAAGAAAGCGTTTTGGGATTGGCACGCCGCTTGTCCAGCGCGGTGGTCCAGGCGATCCGTGCCAGCCACGTTTTGGGGTTGCTTACTTCGTGCAAACGGTCTTTCTGTTTCCATACCCGTAGAAAGCATTCCTGCGCTGCATCTTCCGCGTCGTGATGATTGCGCAGGATGGAGTAGGCGATGCGGAAGACCATTCGTGCATGGTCGGCCACCAGCGTTTCAACTGTGGGTGCCGCGGCTTCCATGGCAATCGCCGATTTCAGAACCGTATCTCCCAAAATTGCCTGCCCCGCCATTTCCTGCCTTCCCCTGTTAGGAAAGACTGCTGGAGAACGGAAGGTGTTCTGGTATTTTGCGGTTATTTTTAGGGATCAGGATGCCCACGCGGCTGCAAGGGTTAAACGCTCTTGCTGGTATCGCGCACTTATCCTGAAGAAGTCGATTCCATATTTCCACGATCGGTGTGCGCAGATGCTTTTCCTTGGACCACGGTGCTGTGGGCACGAGTATCCAAGCGCCGGAGGCGCGCCCGCAAGTTAGCCCACGCTGAAGGCAAGCAACGCCGGGGTCCCCAAACACGCGCGATGTCCGCGTGTTGGGGTGGAACGCGAAGCCGGAAGCGTGGGTAAACTGGCAAGTCGAATTGAGCACCGTAGGTGCGACACAGAGAAAACACCGCCAATCTAGCCGGTGTTTGAATGAATGTGGCGGTTGAGGCAATGATCTGCTGAGGATTGTTCTAGCGAATAAATAAGCACAGAATGCGAATGGCAAGTTTTTCTTCCATCTTCACGGCAAATGTTTTGATAGACGAGTAGAAGGTGAGGATTCGCATAAAGCCTCCATGGAAATCGGTTCTTTTGCTCGTAAGGAGTGCCATGGACTTTTATCATGGCAGCGCCTCATTCAGCCATCATCACGAGTCTAGGCTGTCATCGTGAAGATCTTGTTAAGGCACAATTTATTCTTGTTGAATTTGTAAGAGGCGCAGCGCAATGACTTACGTTCTAAAAAAGGGCCCGGCCTCAGCCGGACCCATTCCCAGGGAGGGAAGACTTATCGCGTCGGCGTGCAATCTTGCGCTGGTGGCAGCGCCACGCCAATCTTTGTGTTCAGTGATGGCGACGTATTGAAGTCAAACATATCTTGCAGCGTATTGGCATGCTGGTCACGTTTGGTCAGATGCGGACGTGCCGGTTCTTCCTCATCGTCGCCTTGCGTGCTGCCGGCCGGCGTCATGAAGATTGTTTCGATCAGCGCCAGGATCGAAGTGTGATCGCCGACGGTGTGGGAAACGTAGCTTGGTTTGGAAAACGGAGAGATCGCCACAAACGGAACGCGCACGCCGTACTGATCGAAGTTGGCGCAAGCCGCTGGAAACGGTCCGGTGGGGTCGAGAGCGAATTGCGGACATAGATCCGCTGCATTGTTCGTGGTGGTGTCGGTGGCGCTCAGCAAATTGAATGAGCACTCCGCGCCTTTGCCCGGTTGCAGGCTCAGCGGAGGATTAGAAAGATCAGCGCACTGGCCCGGGCTGATGCCGTCAGGATTCGGCGCGTGGCCCTGCCGCGCGCGAGGCGGCTGTACGTGGTCATAGAATCCGCCATGCTCGTCGTAAGTGAAGAGAATAATCGTATCGTTCCAGAACGGACTGTTGCGTACTGCATTCACAACCAAAGAGACGAAAGCCTGTCCGCGCTGGATGTCCGTAGGCGGATGCTCGTCATTTTCTTTTGTGATTCCCAGCACGCCCAGGTTCGGGTCGACGAATGAAACCTGCGGCAGTGGCGGCAGTTTTGGCGAGCCGGCAATCTGTCCTAAAAAGACAGGCAACGGCAGAAAGTGCGGGTCAATGGGGCTGGGGAACGGACGGAAGCTGCCGCCCTGCGGAACGTCCTGGAAGTAATCCGCCCAGGTTACGCCGTTCTTTTCCATCAGATCAAAAATCGTCCCGGTAATGGGCTTATAGCCGCCGCTTCCCGGCAGCGGAAAGCTGTCACTGGTGGTGAGATGGCCAAATGATGTGGCGGCCATCAGATAAGAACGGTTGGGAAACGTGGGGCCGAGTACTGGAGCGAAGTAGCGATCGTTCACTGCGAATTTCTGCGCCAGATCGTAATAGAAAGGAATTTCATTCTGGTTGTAGAAAGCCATGGTCTGGTCGTCCGTGGCATTTTCCACGCCATTGTCCAATTGCTCGGTCTTGTCATTGATCAGTACAAAGCCATCCATCAAGGACTGAAAAAGAGTGTCATTGGGATGATTAAAATTAGCTTCGCGGTGGGTGCTGGCCCAGCCGTGGTCCAGGTCCGGAGCAACGCAGCGGCGCGAATCATGAAACGCAAACACCGTGCTGCCGTCGTCGTCTTTGTTGGCATTGCGGCACGTAAAGTTGCCCGCTGCATCCACACGGCAGCTTAGGCCATCCACGCAGGAGTGGTCACCTTTGCTGCAGCCGCCATCGTGGTCGTCGCCGTCTTCCCGCTTAGGGCTGTGATATGGGCTGCCGGGCGCATAGGCCAGCGCGCCGAAATAGTTATCGAACGAATGGTTTTCCTGCATGATCACGATCACGTGTTTGGCCTTGTGAGGATCGCCTTCAGCCATGGCGGTAGTTGCAGCCAGCAAGGCTGCGGCAAAAAGCAAGAACGGAAGTGCAAAGCGAATGCCGAACCGACGCATAGTGCTCTCTCCTTTTTCTGTGGAAGTCCCTGCAGCCCTTCTTTTTTGACCCTGCGACTTGTAACCGAGGACGTCCTGCAGTTGCATTAAACAGGAGTCGTCCCGTGGATTGGTGAAGATCGCGTTAAAATTTCAGGTTCGCCGGACGGCCCGAACTATACAGCTTTTTTGTCAACCTGACCATACCTTACGCTTGTTTCATCCATCCTGTGTGATACACTCCTCCCCGCTTGTTTAGCGCGCCAAAAGACCACGGCCCGCGTGACGCTCGTCTCCCCGGAGGCTTCCATGAGCAGCAAACGTTTTCTCCTACTCGCAGCATCACTGGTGTTTACATGCAGTCTTCACGCCCAAACCACGACTGCTTGTCTGGCGCACCATCCGATATACATTCCCGGCGTGCTTGAGACGAATTACTCGCAGGGCTGCACCGGTCATGACGAGCCGGAACTGATGCCGGTTTCCGGCGCAGCTGGTTCTGCCCGTGACCTTACATGGACCGCCGTGCTTCCCACCAACGGCCGTTCCAGTGTTTCTGACGTGGGCCCCACATTCTGGTTTGGCGGTACGGTCAACGATCCAAAAAGTCTTTTCAGCCAGGCTTTTGTCGAGCTCCAGTTCTATCCGGATTCCTTGGTCAGTAAGTGCTTTAATGACGGCAGCTTCAGCGTGAACTTTGCTCCCAACACGTTTACCGCGTGCGCCCCGGTTTTCAAGCTGGTGCCTAACAACACTTCCGCGCACAGCTTTACTGAGACTGCGGCCTTCAACGCCATGCTGGAAGACTCCACCACTCCCGGCAGTCCTCTGGTGATGCAAGCCGGCGATACCATTACCGTGCATTATTTCGTCACGCCCGCGGCAGACGGTTTCCACATCACCGTGACTGATCTGGCCACCGGCCACTCCGGCACCATGACTCTCAACTCCCCGTCAGATGGTCCATTGATGCCCGCGTACGCTACTCAGCAGATTGGCAACTCCCTTGGTTGGGGAACGGTCAACGATGCTCCCAACTCTTTTGTCTGGGAGATTGGCCATGCTTCCATTTTTACCGGCGGCGACGCTTTCTGCGTGCCTGGCCAGACTAACTGTGACTCTTACAATGCGGATTCCTGGGCCGGCTTTTCTCCTGTCCAGATCAAGAGCGTTGTTTTTGGTGACGGCTCAAGCGCAAAGAATTTTGCTGTCGTCAGCGACCAGGGCGGCAAGGCCGAAGTTTCTCTGACTTGCGCCACCTACGGGGGATCGTTTTGCATTTATCCCTGGTTCACTTCAGGCAAGAGCGGGTTCCATTATGGGGTTGATTATCCTGACACGCTGAAGGATTTCGGCCAGGCCAACCAATTCACGCAAACGCTGCAATGCGGCGGTCCGTTCGGCGCAAACACCACATTTTGCTCGACTGTCCTCAGGTAAGCTCGCGAGCATCAAATCCAAAAAAGGGAGAGGCGATTCCTCTCTCTTTTTTGAGAGCTTCGCCTGAAAGCTTTTTGCAATTGAAACAATCCCGGGGTGCTATTCTCTTATGACCGCAAACCTGGCGGCTGTGTTGCCACATGAAAGAAGCCGTTACACCGTCTATATTTGTTTAGACATCGAAGTGAGTTAGGCTGGATTTGTCTGGCTCCAATGGGAAGTCTGGCCAGCTCTCACGTGGAGAACCGCATGAGCTTTTTGCGCCGGCTGCAGAATCTTACCTCGGTCCAGCGAAATACCTTCATTGCCTGTTTTCTTGGCTGGTCGCTTGATGCCTTTGACTTCTTCATCCTGGTCTTCTGCGTAACCGCCATCAGCGCTGACTTTCACACCAAGGTTTCCGCTATTGCGGAAGCCATCTTTATTACGTTGGCCATGCGTCCCGTGGGCGCTTTTCTTTTCGGCATGATGGCGGACAAGTTCGGCCGCCGTCCCACGTTGATGATTGACATCATCGCTTACTCCGTCTTTGAACTTGGCTCCGCTTTTGCGCCGTCACTGCATGCATTCCTGATCATGCGCGCCTTGTTTGGCATAGCCATGGGTGGCGAATGGGGCGTGGGCGCAGCGCTGGCATTTGAAACGCTGCCCAAGGAAGGTCGCGGCTTCTTCTCCGGACTCTTGCAGGAAGGGTATGTCGTCGGTTATCTATTGGCAGCTCTGGTTTACGGCACGCTGTTTTCTTACGTCGGCTGGCGCGGGATGTTTGTGATCGGCGCGCTGCCGGCTTTCCTTGTCATTTATATACGCACCAAGGTCGATGAGTCGCCGGCCTTTCTGGCAGGCCAGACCCAGGCCAAAGAACAACGACACCTCAGCCGTGACGTGGCAATGTTTGGCGGAAGCTTTCTCTTCCTTATCGTGCTGATGTTCGCATTCAACTCCTTCAGCCACGGCACGCAGGATCTGTATCCCACATTCCTGCAAAAAAACCATGGCTTCACGCCGAGAATCGTGGGATTCATCGCCATTATCTACAATATTGGCGCGCTGCTGGGCGGAGTGATCTTCGGGGCGTGGTCAGAGAAGATCGGCCGGCGCAAAGCGATTTTGATTGCGGCTCTTTGTGCCATTCCGTGCATTCCGTTGTGGGCTTACGCGAATAGTGTCGCCCTGCTCGCGCTAGGCGGGTTCCTGATGCAATTTATGGTCCAGGGCGCCTGGGGAGTAGTTCCGGCGCACCTGAATGAGCTTTCGCCGCCGGCAGTGCGCGGAACATTTCCCGGGCTGGCTTATCAACTGGGAAACTTGCTTTCATCGCGTAACTCAGTGATTCAGGCCAAACTTGCCGAGGAGCGCTATGGCGGCAGTTTTGCGCCGGTGCTTACATGGACCGTGATCTTTATCGCAACGCTGGTTGCCGTCATCACGTGGTTGGGCGGTGAACGCAAAGGCGCCGACCTTTCGAAGACCACAGCGGAATCCCTGCCGCAGGACACTTAACGACCCATTGCGGCGCACAAGCATGCCAAAAAATATTCGGCGCTCAGCTTGTCAGCTGGAGCGCCGAGTCCTTTGCGGGCTGACTATTTTGTGCCTGTTTTTGGCTCCGCCATTTTCCTGTGTTGCTCTGCCTTCACTGACTCAGGTACAAATTTACCCAGTTTGCCTTGAACCTTGGTCATTAGCAGGGGTTGGCGCACGAAATTGTCGAAGCGGGAGACCTGAATGCAGAACGGTGGCCGGGCAAAGTGCTGCTATGCGATTGCTTTTTCCAGACATGCGGCCGCGGCAGAAGGGCCCTTGCGGGCTAGCACCTTAAATTCCGCTCCGTCATTGGCGTGATAATTCACTAGAAACTGTTCCAGCTCCTTCAGCAGGTCTTTGTTCAAATCGTTGACGGAGTTGATGTCAGAATGCGTGTGGCTGGACTCGGCCACCGCCAGCAGCCGGTCATTGCGCTCTGATTTGCCTTTCTCCGTCTGCTTACCCTCGATCACCCCGATCAGCCGCGCTTTCACCAGACATCCCGTAAAAACCGGCTGGTCCATGAGCACCAGCACATCCAGTGGGTCGCCATCATCCGCTTCGGTTGAAGGGATGAAGCCGAAATCGTGCGGGAATGCCATCCCTTCAGGAAGGACTTTTTTCAACACAAATATTTGCTGGTCCGGGTCCCAGGCATATTTGTTGCGGCTGCCCTTGGGCGTTTCAATAACGACCTGCACCTTCTTTTTCTTGTCAATAGAAGCAAGCCGGGTCGGATTTACCATTCCTTGTTTCTTCTTTTTTGCCAATGTTATCTCCGATTTTCAGGCTGATATTTCAAGTCAGATGTTTAACAGAGAGCGAAGGTGGCATTCGCTTGCAAGGTGGCATCGCTTGTAGCGCACCTGTGACCCTCACCAGCGCTGCAGGCCAGCGTTGCCGGCGTGAGGGGAAGACCGCAAGAATCGCCCGGCGCGGCAACCCAATAGTTTTTTCGACATTCTCACAGTTAAGCGCTTTAGCTCCTGCATCCGCTTCCGGCAACAACGGAGACGCAGGACTCTTACATCCACAACCAATCTGGAGCTTTTAGGTGGAAAGCCACTGAGCAAGGTCACAAAGCCTCAAGACCGTTTGAGAACTCCGTACGTGCTTGGAGGAAATAATTTTATGAAAGCTGTCGTATTTGGTGGCGTTGGCAACGTTTCGCTGCAAACTGTTCCTGAGCCAAAGTTGCAGAAAACATCCGACGCGATCATTCGTATTACATCCAGCGCGATATGCGGCACTGATCTGCATTTCATTCGCGGAACGGCGCCTGGTATGAAAGAGGGCCGAATCCTGGGCCATGAAGCAGTAGGCATTGTGGAGGAGGTGGGCAAGTCAGTTCGCAACTTGCGCAAAGGCGATCGTGTGGTTGTGCCCTCAACCGTCGGCTGCGGAAGCTGCGTGTATTGCCGGGCAGGCTATCATTCGCAATGCAACGTCGCTAACCCCAACGGTCCGGATGCCGGCACTGTCTTCTTTGGCGGCCCGGATGAAGCCGGCGGTCTGGATGGATTGCAGGCTGAATATGCGCGCATACCTTTCGCGGGAGCGGTGCTGGTAAAACTGCCGGAAGAGATCTCTGACGATCAAGCCATCCTGATGTCTGACATCCTTCCGACTTCTTACATGGCAGCGGTGATGGCGGAAATAAAGCCCTCTAACATTGTGGCGATTTTTGGCTGTGGCCCGGTTGGGCTATTTGCTATTGCCTGCGCACAACATCTGGGCGCCGGCCGCGTATTCGCCATCGATAGTGTGGAGTCGCGGCTGGAAATGGCGCGGGCGCATGGCGCTGAAGTCATCAACTTTCAGAAAGAAAATCCCATCGAAGCGCTGAAAGAAGCAACAAATGGTTCTGGCCCAGACCGCGTGATTGATGCGGTTGGCGTCGATGCGACAACTGCTACAAAGGGACCAGCGGCCGACAAGAAGGCCCAAAAAGAATTTAAGCAGGAGCTGAAGAAGATTGCCGAAGAGGGAACTCCGAAGGGGAAAGACTTCCAGCCCGGTGGCGCGCCCAGCCAGGCATTGAAGTGGGCAATCGAATCGGTAGCCAAAGCCGGCACTGTCTCCGTGATCGGCGTTTATCCCGCGCCTCTTCAGGACTTTCCCATTGAACGAATCATGGAAAAGAACCTGACGCTGAAGGCCGGAAACTGCAACCATCGCCGCTACATGCCGGAGATGATCGAACTGGTAAGAAGCGGCGTGATGCATCCCGAGCAATTTCTTACACAAGTGGAGCCGATTAGCTCAGCGATTGATGCCTATCACGCTTTTGACAGGCACGAGCGGGGCTGGATCAAAGTGAAGCTGGATCCGGCCGAACAACGCGAACGTGCTGCCTGACGCAGCCCTGGAAAATTGAGTACCAAAACTAAAAAAGGAGTGAAACATGAAACTGTTCTCTGCCAATCTTGATTCCCTGAGAGATCTTTATCACAACCAGCTACGCATGTTGCTTTCCACCGAGCAACAGATTGTTGACGCATTACCTACCATGCTTGAGAAGGCAACCGATCCTCAACTGAAACAAGCGTTTCAATCTCATCTTCAGGAAACGCGTGTCCATGTGACCCGATTGCAAGACATTTTGAGGCAAGAGAATCGTGAAGTTGACGCGATTAAATGCAAGGTATTGTCGGCCCTGGTGAGCGAAGCCGAGGACATGATAAAGGACGCGACAGACTTGACGGTCCGCGACGTTGCACTGATCGCTGCCGCGCAGCGCGTGGAGCATTATGAAATAGCATCGTATGGCGCGGTCCGCCGCTGGGCCCAGATTCTTGGCCGGCAAGGGCAAGCCGCGCTGCTGGACCAGACAATCAAAGAAGAAGGACACGCTGACCATCTGCTCACGTCCATTGCTGATCGCGTCAACGTGGAAGCTGATAAAGCAGCTTAAGCCTCAGGTTCTCCTTGCGATCCTGAAATGCTCTTCCCGGAAGCCGCCCAAGTGCGGCTTCGCAGGGGAGGGTATATTGCTATTTGACCTGCACAATTCGAATCACAACCTTCCGTGATCCCTATCACAGTACCCCGGCGTTCCGGCCTTTAAAGTCATTTCAAGCAGCGTTGTTATGGACGTTTTCCGCAACCGCAATGAAACCGTTCTTAGAAAAGGAGATACCATCATGTCAAATATCATTCGCAGAAACCCATTTTTTGAGTTGACTTCACTGCAAGACCGTATGAACCAGCTCTTTAATCAGCCGTTTGGCGGCTTTGAAAACTTTGGACTTGAGCAACAGCTGGCGCCAGAGAGTTTTCTGCCACCAGTAGACATTTCTGAAGATGATCACAACATCACGCTGCAGGCGGAGATCCCAGGCGTGAAGCAGGAAGATCTGAACATCACCCTTGAGAACAATGTGCTCATCATCGCTGGTGAACGCAAGTTCAAGGAGGACGAAAAGAAGGAAAACTTCCACAGGATTGAACGGCGCTACGGGAAATTTACCCGTTCCTTCACTCTGCCCGCCACCGTGGATGCAGAGAAGGTAAATGCCACTTTTGAGAATGGCTTGTTGAATATTACTCTCGCCAAGCGGGAAGAATTCAAGCCTAAGCAGATCACCATAGGCGTGAACAAAGCACCGGTCGCATCATCAAGGGGTAAGGCAGCTTAAACACTAAAGTGCAGCAGGTGGCTATAGGAGAGATCCCGTGGCCACCGATATTCTTCACGTTGCAGTACGTTCTTAATCGCGGCCCACAATCTTGTGGGCCGTATGAACAATCGACATCTCAGGCAAAACCGCATCGGTGACAGATGTCACAGACATTACTATGCATCGGCCCCATGCTTAACGTGTGGGTGCTCGCGCCTGAACTGTCCTTTGTGTGACGCAGAGCGAATGCAGATCAAGCCCGGAAAATGGCGGGTGCACGGACCAAAATGAATTTTCATCCAATTGGGGCGGCATACTTTTCCATGGAGATCGCATTGGAGGCAAGCTTGCCCACCTATGCGGGTGGATTGGGGATTCTGGCTGGTGACACGCTGCGTTCCGCGGCTGATATGGGATTGCCGATGGCGGGTGTTACGCTGCTGCATCGCAAAGGATACTTTGAGCAGCATCTGGATGCGCGGGGAAATCAGTCTGAGACGCCGTCAATCTGGGGCCCCGAAAAGGTCTTGCAGCCGCTTGACGCGCGGTCCTCTATTGTCATTGAAGGCCATACGATCGCAATACGGGCTTGGCAATATACGGTTCGCGGTTATAGCGGACACACTGTGCCTGTCTATCTTCTGGATACGGCGCTGCCGGAAAATCCGCCGTTTTTTCAAACCTTGACGGACCACCTGTATGGCGGGGATGACTACTATCGCCTATGCCAGGAAGTTGTTCTTGGCATTGGCGGAATCGCAATGTTGCGCCAGTTAGGACATCACCACCTGATGACATACCACATGAATGAGGGGCATGCGGCACTTTTAGCGCTTGCGCTGCTGGAAGAGCATGTGGCCGGACGCTCTCTGGCAGAGAGTTCTGAAGAAGAGATTGCCTTTGTGCGCAGGAAATGTGTTTTCACCACGCACACTCCAGTTCCTGCTGGGCACGATCAATTCTCCAATGGCCTTGTGCGCCGCATCCTTGGCGACGAGCGCACGGCCGCCCTGCAACGCACTGGTTGTTTGGGCGGAAAAGTCCTCAACATGACTGACCTGGCGTTGCGTTTTTCTCATTACATCAATGGTGTGGCCATGCAGCATGGTGAAGTGTCGCGCGGCATGTTTCCCGAATATTCGATCCGCGCAATTACCAATGGCGTGCACGCCGGAACGTGGGCATCGCCGCCCTTTCAGGAACTTTATGATCGCCACATTCCGGAATGGCGTCGCGACAATCTCTATTTCCGATACGCAATCGGCATTCCGCTAAAGGAAATCCGTGACGCTCACGTACTAGCCAAGACTGCGCTGATCGCAGAGGTAGCGCGCGCAACCGGTGTCCAACTTGACGCGAATGTATTGACTCTGGGGTTTGCGCGGCGGGCCACCGCTTACAAACGCGCAGATCTCTTGTTCTCTGACCTGGAGCGTCTCAGATCGATTGCCCGCAACGTGGGACCATTGCGGATTATTTATGGCGGCAAGGCGCATCCGCGGGACGAAGCGGGAAAGGAGCAGATTCGGCATGTGTTTGCGGCGATGGCAGCGCTGAAAGATACGATCCCTTCCGTTTACGTGGAGAACTATGACATGCGCTGGGCCTCACTCATTACAAGCGGTGTAGATCTATGGATCAATACTCCTGAGCGGCCGCATGAGGCTTCCGGAACCAGCGGCATGAAAGCTGCGTTGAACGGCGTGCCAAGTTTTAGCGTCCCCGATGGATGGTGGCTTGAAGGACACGTTGAAGGCGCTACTGGCTGGGACATTGGGCGCGAGGAAATTCCGGAAACCGAGGCGGATGAGATTGCCGCTCTTTATCACAAACTGGAAAAAATCATTGTGCCGTTGTTTTATGGCCGCCCGGATGCCTGCGCTGAAATGATGCGTCTCTCGATAGCGCTGAATGGCTCATTCTTCAATACGCAGCGAATGTTGTCGCAATACGTTTTGGACGCCTACTTCGAGGGGAAGAGTGCAATGCCGGTGGAACATGCGGTTATCGAAAGACGGCGTTCTGGTGCCGCATAAATCAAGAGCCGCAGTTTCATTCTCTCCTAGATGTCAGATACGCGCGCACCTGCTACGCACTTTAGTGCTCGACTCGTAGGACATCTTCTTGCCGCTATCTCTGTGCGGCAAGAGCTAGCGCGGTTGCGGCACAATCAGCACCGGGCATTTCGAGCCGCAGATGACGTCATACGCGGTACCGCCAATGAAATGGCTGGCCGCTCCGGAGATGGCTCCCAATCCACGAGCGCCCACGACTACAAGATCAGCTTGCTGCCGCGCAGCGACTTCGGTTATCTTCGCTCCCGGCTTGCCGAAATCGACCATGCAATGCACGCCGGCCAATGCTTCGGACATGCCGTCAATGTTGTCCTGCAGCCAATCTTCCAGTCGTTGCTGCGCAATGACCTGATCGAAAGAGAACCCTTGCCTTGCATCGGGCTCAACATAAAGAGCAATGAGCTGCGCCTCGTGATCGTGAGAAATCCCAGACGCATAATGCAACGCCGTCAAAGACACCGCCGAGAGGTCTGTGGCATAGAGAACGCGCTCAAATTGTGTCTGCATCATCGACTCCGGGGGTACACAATCGGCGCCAAGGATCAGCACTGGCCAATGCACTCTTCTGAATACTTCTTCAGCAACTGAGCCGACAAAACATTTTTCAATGCCCTTGCGGCCGTGCGTGGCCAGCACTACCAGGCTTGGGTGATATTCATCCATTTCCTCCAGAATATGAGCGACGCTTGTTTCGCGACTCAAAACCTTTGGCGTAAGGTCCTTGAGGTTCAGTTTGTCAGTAAGGACCTTGATCTTTCCTTCAGCATCTTCCCTGGGAGACAACCCGCTTGCGGGCCACATGGGAAGCGGCTCCGGAGGCATTGCCGCATAAAACTCTGGAGGGTAGGCATGGAAAAGCAACAACTCCGATCCGTACCACCGAGCCAATGAAGCGGCGTAACGCATCATTTTTTCTGAATCGTTTCCCAAATCTGTCAGGACGGCAATTCGCTTTATCTGGATCAGACGCGTACTCACGCTGGATAACATATTGACCGCCATTTCCGTATATCGGCATTCCCCAAAGGCTGTGGAAAGAAGCTCCATCACGATGATTCTCCGCAACGCCGCCGCGGGATGTGACCAGCGTCACGTCGCTCACCTTAGAAGCCAGCGGCGTTGAGCGCCGCCTGGGGTGGATCTGCATCCAGCAGTTTTTTTCTCAACAACTTAGCCAACAGGGAAACATGAGGCTCGATCAGCATGGTGTTCATGTCTCCGTCGGCGGGGCCCAGGTGCACGGTAAAATCTTTTGCGAACAGATTCCAATCCAGGGGTCTGTCTTCGAGAAGAGAGTCCGGCTGGTCGTTTGGTATGAGCATGTGGACTGGAAACGTCGCAGCTTTTGGCTGGTAGGCCTTGAAGGCCTCCACGGTCGTTTCGGCCAGGCGCAAACGCAACGGATCATGGCGTTCTAGCTCGCGGTCTGCCCGCCGCTCCGCAGCCCGTTCGCGCAGGTATTGCGACCATTCACTTGGCTTTCTCTGCCCCAGAGCGGAGCCATGCCGCATGACCCGGCCCGCAGCATTCATGAGCGCAGCCTGACTGCGGTAACGGAGGGCGAGCGCCGTTGGACACGGGGAGCCAAACAGTATCAGGGAATTTACCTGGTGACCTTTTGCTGTGAGTTGCTGGGCCAGTTCGAACGCAATCGTTCCTCCCACGCAAAATCCGGCCAGCAGATACGGCCCTTGAGGTTGCACTGCGGGAATGTCGCGGGCAAATACGGTGGCGATTGCGTCGATGCTGGTCAAGGGATCCTGTCCAGGTTCCATGCCTGGAGCCTGAAGTGCAAAAAACGGTTGCTCCGTTCCCAGGTGACGTGCCAGATCAACGTAACAAAACACATCGCCGTTATGACCTGGCACCGCAAATAAAGGCCGCCGGCTGCCCAGTGGCTGGATGGGCACCACAGAGGTGCTACTGCCCTCCTCTGAACCTGCCGCTGACCGCAAAAAAGCAATGATCTCCAGTTTCCTCGCGCTCAATTGTTCGCGCACGCCACCCATCAGGACCTGCTCTGGCCCGGTGCAGCGCAGCCGATCGTCTTCCATCCATACCTTCACCCCGGACTGCTTTAACTTATGTAGGAATTCGAAGGTACTCATATCTCAATTTCCACCTGTGGTGTGGAGGCTGCCGCCGCGCCTGCCACCTGCGGTCCACTCCCCGTCCACAATTTTGACTCAATGACTGAGGCCAAACCGCAAATTGTGGGAGTGCGAAAAATGTGGTGCTGCGGGAGCTGGACGCCAAATGAGGAACGGATCTGCGCCATCAGTCTCGCGGCCAGTATCGAGTGTCCGCCGAGGTCAAAAAAGCTTTCGTGAATACCTACGTTTTGAACCTTCAGCAGCGACTCCCAGAACCTGGCCAGTGTGATCTGCGTGGGAGTTTCGGGCGGTACGGAGTCGCGCGTCTTGCGAGCGACTGCCCAGCTTGGCGCCGGTAATGCCTTGCGATCAAGCTTTCCGTTGGGCGTGGTGGGCAACGCGTCGATCAGGACGAACGCGGCTGGAACCATATAATCCGGCAGCGTCTGCAGCAATGCGCCGCGCAATTCCGCAGGCGTCAAAAGAACCCCGGGCACCGGAACCAGATAGGCGATGATGTTCTGGTCATCGCCTTCACTGTGCACCACCACGGCGGCTCGCAACACGTCCGGGATGGCTTGCAGCGCGTGCTCGATTTCTCCCAGTTCAATGCGGAAACCGCGAACTTTCACTTGATCGTCAGTGCGACCCAGCACTTCCACGCAGCCGTCAGCCCGGTAGCGTGCGCGATCGCCAGTTTTGTAAATGCGCCCTTCACCAAGCGGATTCAGCACAAAACGTTCTTCTGTAAGTTGCGGGCGCTTGAGATATCCCCGCGCCACGCCTTCGCCTCCAATGAACAACTCACCCGGAGCACCCACCGGCGCGGGTTTCATGTGCGCATCGAGAACATACAACGTAGTGTTAGCGATGGGCTGCCCGATCGTGATTGGCTGGCCATCCGCTTCAATTCTTGCGGCCGACGACCATACGGTGGTTTCAGTAGGCCCATAAACGTTCCACAATGCGGCGCCGCGCTCCAGAAGCTGGTCTGCCAGTTCGCGTGACAACTTCTCACCGCCACACAGGAGCTGCAAATTCTGCATGCCCTTCCACCCGGCATCGAGAAGCATGCGGTAGCGGACCGGCGTAGCTTGATAGATGGTGGCGCCGCTGCTCTCAAGCAATGGAATCAAAAGCGCGGGGTCCTGCGCCTGTTCGTCTGTAGCGATCACCAGCCGGGACCCGGCTTGAATGGGCGTAAACAGCTCCAGCACGTGGATGTCAAAAGATAAGGTGGTGGTGGCCAGCAGCACGTCGTCAACTCCGCAGTGGAGCAGTTCCTGAAAACTGTGAACGACGTTGGTGACGCTACGATGGAGAATTTCCACGCCCTTGGGCTTACCCGTGGAACCCGAGGTATAAATCACGTAAGCGAGATTATCGAGTGTGGCGCGGCTGCCAAAAGTTTCGTTCCTGCTTTCTCTTATGTCGTCCAGAAACAGAACGCTGGCCTGATGTTTAGGCAAAGTTGCTTCCAGATTACGCTGCGTAATCAGCAAGGGAACACCGGCATCTTCCAGGATGAATGCCACTCTGTCCGCGGGGTAGCGTAGATCCACTGGCAGGTAAGCAGCGCCGGCCTTTAAGATTCCCAGCAATCCCACCAGCATGCCTACGCTGCGTTCCATGCACAAAGCGACTAAAACATCTGGTCCTGCACCCATGGCGACCAAACGCTCCGCCACTGCATTGGCGCGGCCATTGAGTTCGGCATACGTCAATGACACACCACCGCTGATCACCGCGATCGCACCAGGGGTTCTCTTCGCCTGCTGCTCAAACCGGGTATGCACGCATTCGTCAATCTGCCAGATTTCCAGTGCCGGGGAAAGCAGTTTGCGCTCCTGCTCCGGCGTCATCAAAGGCAAGTCAGCTATCTTCTGTGCGGGATTTGCGCAAATGGCCGCTAACAGAGTTTCATAGTTTTCCAGCCAGCGTTCGATGGTGGCTGGTTGCAGAATGGCGGTGCTGTGAATGCATTCCGCGAACACGGCGGTGGCGGTTTTCAGGATGTTGAATTCCAGATCGAACGTGGCGAATTTCTTGGGAGAGGACAGCAGTTCTGCTTCCACGCTACGGAACCGGAACGGCGCTGTTACGTTGTCATAATTGAACGTCGCTGTGACAAGAGGGGTGCGGCTGGGATCGCGCGGCAGGTTCAGAGATCGCACCAGTGCGCCGAAGGAAAGTGATTGATGATCAAACCCATCCAACAAACGCTGCCGTGCCGTCTTCAAATACTCCTCAAATGTTGCTTCGGGATTCACGTTTGCTCGGACCGGCAAGACGTTCGTGCCGTGACCAACCATGCTGGCGGCGTTCGCTTCAGATGCCTGGGCAGCCACGACGGTACCCAAAACAAAATCATCCTGGCCCGTCAGCCGGTGAATAAGCACCTGCATGGCGGCGAAGAGCATGGCGTAAACGGTGCAACCGTTCCGCGCAGCCACTCGGGAAATAGCACGATAGAGCGATTCTGAAATCAACCGCCGCTGGCGCTCCGCCGCATAGGACTTCACCGGTTTGCGCAGGAAATCGAGCGGTAGCTCCAGAGGATCGATGGGTGTAGCAAACTGCGCTTTCCAATATTGCTCTGCTGCAAGAGTTTTTTGAATTTCTCCAGGCGTCCTCTGTGCTTCCACGTACGATTGAAATGAGTGCGCAGGTGGCAATGGTGCTCGCATGCCAACGCTTTCGGCCTCATACAAGTCACCCAGGTCCAGAACCAGGATACCGCCAGACCATCCGTCGCAAACGATGTGGTGAGCGGTGAAGACGATGAAATGCGTTTGGCGGTCTTCACGCAGAATGACTGCACGGCACAAGGGACCTTTTTCCAGATCGAAAGGAACATCTGTTTCCTGATCAACGTATTGCGCAGTTACACGTTCGCGTTCCGCAGCCATCATCGCCGTAAGATCGACGGTGGTAACGGGAATTGTGGCAGACGCGAGTTCGTGCTGGGTTTCGCCATCGGGGTCGCACACCAGCCGTAGTGCCTGGTGCCGGTCTACCATCTGTTGCAGCGCGGCTTTCATTGCGTCCGTGGAAAAAGCGCCGCGAAGGCGAAACGCATGACAAACGTTATATGCATTGGACGCTTCAGCGCCCATCTGAACAGACGCCCAGACTTCGCGCTGTGCCTCCGTCATGGGGAAATGGACAGCCTGCGCTGGGGCGTCGCCGAATGGATCAAAATCAACCGGGATGTACGAGTTTACGGGGTTCGCGCTCATCGGACCTCAGCAATCTGCAAGTACTTACCGGGCCGTTCAGGATCTGGAAGGAACCACGCTGGTTTACCATCACGGTCCTTGCCGAGCCGCGCGCCCGCCGCCGGCGCAACTGCCTCAACCGGAGGCTCTCCGGGAAGAAATCCGCCGCGCTGCATCTCGGTGATTGATTCCTTGAAGGCCTGCAATACAAGTTCGCTGTCGGCGTCCGTGTGCGCCGTGGTGAGGAAGCTCGGCCGGCCTTCCCACATGTGTATGCCTTTGGCGCGCATGTATGCCCAAAACAGACTTGCGTAGGGAACGTCCTGCGGGAACTGGAAGCACATCCAGGAGGCGAAGTGTGGAATCTGAATTGGGGCTCCGGCACGGTGCGCAAAGTCCAGCATCGCTTCCACCAGTTGGCGAGTCTTTTGATTCAGATTCCGCTGCAAATCAGGGCTCTTGTCATTTAAATGATTCAAGCAGGCCCAACAGGCAGCCAGGGCCAGTGGATGGCGAACAAATGTGCCGGCAAAAAACGTCATGCCTGCTTCCGGACCAGACGCATCGCCGTAATTCCATTGGCCGCCATCGAGCGCGTCCATATATTTGGCTTTGCCTGCGATCACGCCCACCGGAAGGCCGCCACCAATCACCTTGCCGTAGGTGGCGATATCCGCCTGGATATCGAAATATCCCTGCGCGCCCCGTGGATGCACGCGGAAGCCAGTAACGATTTCGTCGAAGACCAATGCCGTGCCCGATTTTTGCGTTAGCGTGCGCAGCTCCTGCAGGAATTCCCTGGGAAGCAGATCGGGCCGGCGGCTCTGGACGGGCTCCACCAGAATGGCGGCCAATTCGTGCGCATGCGCGCGCAGAATGTCGAGCGATGCTGGATCGCCGTAGTCCACCACCAGAACATTGTCCACCGCCGATTGCGGAACGCCGGGCGCGACCGGGCGCGAGCGCAATACGCCGTTGACGGTCTGCGGCCGCGCCAGTACCTCATCGAAAATGCCGTGATAGTCGCCAGTGAACATGGCGATCTTATCGCGGCCAGTTACAGTGCGCGCAGTGCGGACCGCGGCGACAACGGCTTCCGAACCTGTATTACAAAACGCCGCGCGTTCCATGCCCGTCATCCGGCATAGTAACTCAGCAACTTTTCCGGCCAGAGGGGATTGTGGACCAATTTCAAAGCCCTTCGCCATCTGCTCGGTTACAGCACGGATCACAAAATCCGGCCGGTGGCCGAATAGAATAGAGCCAAAACCGTTGGTCATATCAACGTATTCGTTGCCGTCCACGTCCCATAGTCTTGAACCCTGCGAGCGTTCTGTGACGATGGGGTAAACCATCTCTTTCCATATCTGGCGGAAGCCCGAAACGGTGCGTGGGTCCGCCAAGTGCGCGCGATGCTCAGCGGTAATGCGCTTGGATTCCTTCGTCAGCGTTGTGTAGCGGGCAATGAGCGCATCGAGCGCTTTTTGTTGTTGATCTGGCAGCGCGCCGGCCATTCCTTTTTGCACTGGCTTGTAAGGACCGAACGCAGGCATCTCCGGCTTCTTGATGCTCGAACTGGCGGCGACGGGAGAAGCAGCGATTGGGGCCGGGGTAGTCTGGTTTGTGTTTGCTGCTGCGACGGTAAGTGCGATCGCTGCGGCGGCGGAGCCCGCCTGAATCGCATTTACTGCGGCTGGATTGCGCAGAACCTCCAACTGCTTTTCCATGATCTCCAGTTGCTTGCGCACCAATGCTTCAACTCCGCCCAATGGGATAGAAGCAGGTTCGGCCTGAGCCGCAATGGCCGAAGTCGGAATCGCCGGCACGCTCGCGGGCGCTGCCGCGGGCGCAGGGGCAGATGCTACGGGAACCGCCATGGTGGGCGCGAGATGTGCGGCTAGCGCATCGAGACTGGAAAGTTCTTCAAGCAATTGCCGGAACGTCACATGTACCCCAAACGCCTTCTCAATAGAGGTGGAAGCCTGCGTTAACAGTAACGAATCGAGTCCAATTTCCAGAAACGGCGCCGACGCAACCAACTGATCAGCCGACAACCCGGAGATGTCGCTGAATAGCGCTCTCAGCTTCTCCAGCGCAGCCGCCTGGCGTGCAAGCGAAGTGTCTCCGGCATTTTGATTCGGGTTCGGGACTATCATCGGTTGCTCCTTCAATTCGCTGTGAGTCCTGATTTCATTTGCCGGCAATGCTGCCTGATCTGCCGTTGCGAGTGGTGGCGAATCGATCCAATAGCGTTGCCGTTCGAACGGATATGTGGGCAGTGACACCCGGTGGCGCGCTTCATTGCCATGAAAACCGGCCCAATCCACGCTGCCACCTGCGCTCCAGATGTGTCCGGCGGCTTCCAGCATGGACCGTATGTCTTGCGATCGCATGTTCTTATTCTGTACGTCTGGCTTAACGTTCTCCTCGCTCTTGAGCGAGGCCGCGATTTCATGCGATGCCTGTTTGGCCGGGTGCTGGCGCGCCAGTGTGCTCAGGGTTTGCCCGGGTCCAACCTCTAGCAGGATGTTCGCCGGATCGTGGAGCAGTTCGGCAATACCACTGGAAAAGCGTACTGCCCGGCGCACTTGCTGCACCCAATAGTCGGGACTGGTAGCTTGTTCGTCGGTGATCCACGTGCCGGTCAGGCTGGAAACAAATGGCACCTGCGGAGCATGCATCTGCGCTCTGCTTACTACTTCGGCAAAGCCGGGCAGCATGGGATCAAGCATTGCCGAATGAAACGCGTGTGACGTCGCAAGACGGCGGTACATCAGCTTCTTTTCTTCAAGCGTTGCAGAAAGCTCATCAATGGCGTCGAACGGACCGGAAACAACCGTCATGCCCGGACTGTTAAGAGCGGCGATGGATAACTTATCGCCCAGCAGCGGTATCATGTCGGATTCCGGCAGACGCACCGCCAGCATCGCCCCCGCGGGCAGGTCCTGCATCATGCGGGCACGCGCGGAAAGAATCCGCAATGCGACATTCCGTGAAAACACGCCTGCCAGACAAGCAGCAACATATTCACCCAGGCTATGGCCAATCATGGCTTTGGGCGCGACGCCCCATTGCATCCACAGTTGCGCGAGCGCATATTCCACAACGAATAGCGCCGGTTGTGTGATGAAGGTTTCTTTGAGCTGCCGCGAAGCTTCTTCTTCGTGCCCCGGTTGCGGATAAAGCAGCGTGCGCAAATCGAGTCCCAGCAAAGGCCGCAGCACGTCCGCGCATTCATCCACTTGCGCGGCGAAAATGGGCTCACTTTCGTACAAACCGCGTCCCATATTGACTTGCTGCGCACCTTGTCCGGGGAACAGGAACACTACCGGTGCGTCGGGATGCTCACACTTTCGTGACCATGCACGTTTGGAATCGCCAGAGATCAGCGCCTCCGCTGCTTCGGCAGCCGTCCGGGCCACCACGGCCCTGCGATGCGGGAAATGACGCCGTCCGGTCTGCAAGGTAAACGCCGCATCCGCCAGATTCAGAGTAGCATCGCCGGAAGCCAGATATGAGGCCAGGTTGTGGGCTGCGTGATCAAGGGCCGTCTGGCTCCGCGCGGAAATAACGAACAACTGCTCAGCGCGCCCCTGTCCAGAAGCCTGATGTTGAGGCGCTTCTTCCAGAATCACGTGCGCGTTGGTGCCGCCGGAACCAAACGCGCTCACACCCGCGCGACGCGGAGTTTCAGCTGCCGGCCAATCCGCTAATTTGGCGTTTACATAAAACGGTGTTTCCGCAAAATTGATTTTGGGATTCGGCTGGGTGTAGTGCAGGCTTGCAGGGATCTTTGCATTCTGCAGCGCCAGCGAAGTTTTGATCAGGCCTGCTATTCCCGCCGCGGCATCCAAATGACCAATATTGCTTTTGACTGAGCCGATCGCGCAAAACTGGTTGCGTTCAGTGCGCAGCCGGAAAGCCTGTGTAAGCCCCGCGATTTCCACCGGATCGCCCAGCGCGGTGCCCGTGCCATGAGTTTCCACGTAGGTGATGCTGTCAGCATCCACGCTGGCCAAAGCCTGGGCCATGGCGATTGCCTCAGCCTGTCCGTCCACACTGGGAGCCGCAAAGCTGACGCGCGCTGAACCATCATTGTTCAGCCCAACGCCTTTGATGACGGCGTAGATATGATCGCGGTCGCCCACGGCGTCCGACAGACGTTTCAGCACCACAATGCCGCTGCCATTGGAAAAAACCGTGCCCCCGGCTTGTGCGTCGAATGCGCGGCAATGTCCGTCAGGTGAAACAATGGCGCCTTCGTGATACAGGTAACCGCGCTTTTGCGGACTGGTGATGGAAATGCCGCCCGCGATTGCCATATCGCATTGATAGCCCTGCAACGACTGGTACGCCTGGGCCACCGCCACCAGCGAAGTTGAGCACGCCGTCTGAATGTTCAGGCTGGGCCCGCGTAGATTGAGTTTGTAAGACGTGCGCGTTGCTAAATAATCTTTTTCATTGCCGAGCATGGTTTGCAATGAAGCGGCGGGGCTATCACCAGTGCGCCGCGGCGCAATCACCGCAGGGAAGTAAGTATTGTTTGCCATGCCCGCGAATACACCTACGGGCCCCGTGTAGGCCAATGGATCGTAACCAGCATCTTCAAAAGCTTCCCAGGCCGTTTCCAAAAACACACGGTGTTGCGGATCCATCAATTCTGCTTCGCGCGGATTAATTCCGAAAAATCCGGCGTCAAAAGTCTCAGCGCACTGGAGCACGCCGCGGGCGCAGACGTAATGAGGATCGTTGCGAATTCCGGCTGGTTCATTAGGTGCGGGTTCAAGTTCGGCTGGTTCGAAGAATGAAATGGTCTCTTTGCCGGCGAGGAGGTTTTGCCAGAACTCGCGCACATTTTGCGCGCCGGGAAAACGTCCTGCCATGCCGATAATGGCCACGCCGTTCATTGAATCGATCTGTTCCGGTAGTGACATTTTCTCCGACTATCCCTTTCGGGCCGCCTTCACGCGGGCCATGGCTTCCTGCTGGCGACGGGCGCGGTCATTCACAGCCTGCGCGGCTAAACGCGATTCACCATTTCCGCCAAGTTGGCCGGCTAATGTCCGCACCGTTGGATGTTGCAGCAAGGTAACGATCGGCAGGTTGCGTCCAAGGGCCTGTTGTAACTTCCGGTGCGCCTGCACCAGCAATAATGAGTGTCCACCCAAGTCAAAGAAATTTGCTTCCAGGCTGACGCGAGGGTTGTCGAACAACTCCTGCCAGATTTCCGCAATAGTGCGCTCCATGTCAGTTCGCGGTGTGGCTTCGTTCCCGGCAGCCGTCGTGAGTCGGCCGCCAGCCGCAATCGCAGGCGGCGGACCCAGCTGCGAAAAGATTTCGCTCAATTTCGTACGCGGCTCTCTTGCGATTTCGCGAAGCACGAGGCCCAGATCCGACAGGACGCGGCGGATGTTGACTGCCTCGAATTGTTCGGGCCGGTACAACATCTTCAATCGAAGCCTGGCTCCTGGCACAACGGCGAGCGTCAGCGGATAGTTGGTGGACTCCGGCGCGTCTGCAACTTCCACGGTCACGCTTTCACTCAGCCGCTCTGTGGCCCCGCCTGAAGCATAGTTTTGAAATACGATCAAGCTATCGAAAAGACGGTGTCGCCACGGAATCCCGCTCCAACACTGAATCTGTTCAATGGAATTGTATTGATGCTGGCTGGCATCAGATTGCTCGCTTTGCAATTGCTGCAGCCATGCCGCAGCCGGCATCTCTGGAGCAATGTTTGCCCGGACCGGCAGATTGTTGACGCATGGTCCCACCATGCCTTCAATGCCGGGGATCTCCGGCGGCCGGCCAGAATACGCCGCGCCGAAAATCGGCCTGGCGGTGGCTTGGTAATGGGCCAGCACCAGCGCCCAGGCTCCTTGCAGCACAGTGTTCAGCGTGATCTGATTTTCTCTCGCCGTATTCTGCAACGCCTGCGTAACGTCTTCTTCCAGGCGGGCCGTCTCTTCGCCAAAAGAAGTGCGAGCGGAAACCGGAACAACCCCCGGACGTTGCCCGACGCGCAAAGGCTGCGGTGTAAAGTCCTTCAAATACTCGCGCCAGAAATTCTGGGCATCAGCGTCGGAGCGACTCAGCGTCCATGCAATGTAATCATAATAAGGACGCGGTTTCAGTAGAGCGGTATTGCCCGTATAGAACTTGGCAAGTTCATTGAAGATGACCGGCCAGGACCAGCCATCGATCAGCAGGTGATGGGTGCTCCACAGCATCTGCCATTCGTCATTCCGTGTGCGAAGCAGGATGAGGCGCAGTAGTTGGCCCGCGGCAAGGTCAAAGGATTTTGCGCGATCGGCCGCGACAAGTTTTGCAATGCGTTGCCGGCCCTCGGTCTCTTTGAGATCACGGAGATCGAACTCGGCCCACTCCAGCGGACGCGCGGGCAATACCACTTGCATGGCTTCGCGCAGTCCATCGGAAACAAAAGCGGTCCGCAGGATAGGATGTCTTTCGATCACGTGTTGCCACGCTCGCCGCAACTCCGCGGTATCAAGCGGACCGCGCAGCACAAAGCGCCATTGTTCAAGACCTAACTGGCCAGCGGAGGCTTCCATGGAATAGAAAAGTTTCTGCATGGGCGAGAGGGGATAGATATCTTCCAGCGTTGGGCTGGATTTCAATATCCTCGCCAACTCAGGCGCTTCAAGTTTCGCCAGCGGAAAATCAGCAGCCGACCACCGTTGCACGTCCGTGTCTGCGCTGAGGTTGATCAAGTCTTTAAGGGCAGCAGAATAGCGCGTGGCGATTTGTTCTACGGTGGCCCTCGAATGCACATTACGGCTGAAGTTAAATTGGATTTCCAGTTGTCCGCCGGCGACGCGCGCCAGCACTTCAATCAGGTGCGTCCGCCTGTTGCTGGGATGATGCCACAGTCCCACCGGCTCGGTGGCGAAGGAAAACATCTGCGAGCCCGCGACAACTTGATCGAACTGGCCCAGATAATTGAACAGAACATGGGCCTGCGGAAGCTCAGGGAGTTGGTCCCGCAGCAGGCCGTAACTGATTCCTTTGTCAGGAATTTGGCGGAGCTGGTTCTTTACCGATTGCAGGGAAACATCCAGCCGTGCACCGGATTTTAATGACAAACGCACGGGATAGATGCTGGTAAACCAGCCGATAGTTCGCGAGACGTCGATGGCTCCAATGTCTTCCCGTCCATGCCCTTCGACATCGATCAGCAAAGATTCACGCCCGGTCCATGGCCGGAAACTTTCCGCCAGCGCCGTCAACAGCAGGTCATTGATTTGCGAATGGTACACGGCGGGTACGTGCCGCAGCAGCAATCCAGTCTGGTCGGCCGTAAGTCTGGCCGTAACCGTTTCGGTGGACCCTTCGATGTTCAATCCCGCTGCATGGTCTATGGGGAGTTCCGCTGTCGCGGCATCAGGCACCGCCTGCCAGTAGTCGATTGGTGCCCGCACATCAGGCCGTTCCGCGTACTCTGCCAGCGCTTTAGACCAGGCTTTGTAAGAAGCAGTCTTCGATGGCAACGCGATCGGTCTTGATTCCTGCAGCGCAGAGTACGCGCTCTCCACATCTTCAAGGAGCAGTCTCCAGGAGATGCCGTCAATTGCCAGATGATGTACGGTGAGTAGCAGCCGGGCTTCTTCTTTCGTGGCCGTTTCACTGCGCATCGGGAAATACATCGCCGCAAGCAAAGGCCCTTGCGTGATATCAAGAGAGTTTTGCAACTTCACAGCAGCGTTGAGAATTTCATCTGGCGTAGACACATGGTCGGCGCGCGCGATAGTGATGGGGGAAACGTGTTCACTGTACGACTCTTGCCAAGCGGATGATGTTTGCGTAAAGCGCAGGCGGAACGCATCATGATGAGTAACGGCTGCGGCCAGCGCTTGTTGCAGTCGATCCACATCGATGCCTGGCGGGACGGCAAACAGGAAGGTTTGATTCCAGTAATTACGATTCTCCAGCGGCTGCTCAAAAAACCATTGCTGAATGGGCGTGAGCCCGACTTTGCCCGACGCGGCCTCAACCTGCGCGGGCGCGTTGACCGTTTGCGGGCCAATTGCCGCAAGCCCGGCAATGGTGGGAGATTGAAACAGCTCGTGCGGAGTGATGGGCAGCCCAGCTTGACGCGCGCGCGAAATCACCTGAATGCTCAAAATCGAATCGCCGCCCAGCTCAAAGAAATTATCATGAACGCCCGGCGCTTCCACGCCCAGCACTCCGCTCCAAATACAGGCCAGCGCTTGTTCGGCCGCGGTGCGGGGCGCTACATAGGTGTGCTTGCGGCTGGCGCGTGACGCGTCCGGTGCCGGTAAAGCCCGGCGGTCCACTTTGCCATTGGAGGTCAGCGGCAGAGCGTCCATGGGCATGAACACGGCGGGAACCATATAGTCCGGCAGAGAGGCCTTCATGTGTGCGCGCAGAGCGTCAAGCGCGATCGCTTGCGCGGCACAGTAATACGCCACTAATTTCTTGTCGCCGGGCTTGTCTTCGCGCGCGATGACTACTGCCTCACGAATGCCCGGATACGAGCTGATCACCGATTCAATCTCTCCCAACTCAATGCGGAAGCCGCGAATCTTGACCTGGTGATCGATGCGGCCCAGGTACTCCAGATCGCCGTTCGGCAAGCGCCGCGCCAGATCGCCGGTACGGTAGAGGTACCCTGGCGCAAATGGATTCTCAATAAATCGCTGCGAGGTGAGTTCCGGCCTACGCAAATACCCGCGAGCCACGCCAGCGCCGCCGACGTACATCTCTCCAGCCACGCCAAGAGGCACCGGTTGTCTTTGTGGATTTAGAACGTACACGGCGAGATCCGGGATAGGTTCGCCAATCAGGCTGCCCGATCCGGCACGCACTTCCTCGAAGGTGATCGGCCGGTAGGTCACATGCACGGTCGTTTCCGTGATGCCATACATGTTGATCAACGCCGGCTTGCTGTCACCGTATTGTTCCATCCATGGCAACAGGCTGGCGAGTTCCAGGGCTTCTCCACCGAAGATTACATAGCGTAAAATTTGATCGGCGGGACGAACACTGGCCAGTACAAAGGGCGTCAATTGCCGGAATGCAGAAGGCGTCTGGCTCAGCACCGTGACACTCTCGCGGCGCAGCAGTTCGGCAAAAGCTTCCGGCGAACGGCTTACCCAATACGGAACAACGACCACTTTGCCGCCGTACAGCAGCGCGCCCCAGATTTCCCATACAGAAAAATCAAAGGCGCAGGAATGGAATAGGGTCCAGACATCGGTGGACTGGAAGCGATACCAACGATCAGTACGATCAAAGAGACGCACCACATTGGCATGCGTGATCTGGCAGCCTTTGGGCTTACCCGTGGAGCCTGAGGTATAAATGACGTAGGCCAGATTCTCCGGCTTGACTCCGCTGTCAGGTGTTTCGTCCACGTGGTCAGTGACATCGTCCAAAAATAAAACTACGCCCTGATGTTTTGGGAGGCTGGCCTGAAGGCTGCGCTGCGAAAGCAGCACCGGTACCCCAGCATCTTCCAGCATGAACGCCACGCGCTCCGGCGGATAGCTGAGGTCGATGGGCAGATATGCCGCACCGGCTTTCAGGATTCCCAGAATTCCTATGACCATTTCGAGGTTGCGTTCCACGCACAAGCCGATCAAAACTTCCGGCCCGGCGCCCAGTGACACAAGGCGTTGCGCCACTCCATTCGCGCGCCGGTTCAATTCCGCATAGGTCAGGGATTCACCATCGCAAGTAAGGGCGATCGAGTTCGGAGTTTGCGCCACCTGGTGCTCAAAGCGCTGATGCAGGCAGTCGTTTACCTGCAAAGCTACCTGCGGGGCCGCCAGAAGCTCCCTCTTCTCTTTTTCGGTCAGGAAGGGAACGCTTGCGATGGAGCGGGCCGCATCCACGCAAATTCCTTCGAGCAGAGTGCGAACATGCCCGAGTACCCGCTCGGCGCCCGCAGCGTCCAGGTATTTTGGGTTGTGCTCCAGACGCAAGACCATCTCCTGGTCCGCATACACGATCAGGGTCAGCGGAAAATTGGTCTGGCCAATGTATTCGAAATGGCGGTTCGTCCATTCGCCACCGTGAGCGCGGAGCGCCGTATCCAGCAAATAGTTCTCAAAAACCAGAATGCTGTTGAACAAGCCGATGCCGCCCGGTACTTCGCCGGCTTTTTGAATGATGCGCAACGGAGTCTGTTCATACGGCCGCAGCGATACGTGCTTTTCGCGAATCTCGCGCAACCAATCGCGGACAGATGCTTCAGGGCGTACGGAAACTCGCATGGGCAGAGTATTGATGAAGAGCCCCACGGGCGCATCGTCATCATTCAAAGTGGATGCCCGTCCGGCACGGGTTGCGCCAAAAACGATATCTTCCTCGCCGCTGTGATGATGCAGAAGCAGAGCCCATGCTCCCTGGAGCAAAGTGTTCACAGTGACGCCGACGGTTTGCGCAAAGACGCTCAACGTGTTTGTTAACGCTTCAGAAAGGCGGCACTGCGCTGCTCCCCAGGCGCTTGCATCGCCGGGGGCGGATGATGGAACCGGTGTGGGCGCGCGGAATCCCTTCAGCTTTTCCCGGAAGAAGTGTTCCGCTTCCGACAAATTTTGGGTGCGCAGCCACTCGATATAGTCGTAATAAGGTTTGCGCGCGGCGAGTTGTGGCCCACCTTGCACGTCGTCTCGAAACGCCTCATAAGCCGCGAAGACTTCGCGCAATACAATCGGGAATGAACGGCCATCCAATAGCGCATGGTGAAAGGTCCACAGCATGCGATAAGAAGATTCACCCAATTGCACGATATGCAAACGCATTAGCGGTGCGTGTGAAAGATCAAAACCCTGCTTGCGGTCGGCGCCCAGCAAGCGATTCCATTTCGCCGCCTGCTCTGCGGCAGAGGCATCGCGCCAATCGATAATCTCAGAAGGAATCTGTACGGAGGCGTAAACCTGTTGAATGGGTTCGACGATTTCTTCCCACGCAAAAGCGGTCCGCAGAATGGTGTGGCGTGAAGCGATCAGTTGCCAGGCGCGCAACATGGCGGCGGTGTTGAGCCGCTCGTCTAACTGGCAGACGATCTGCTCAATATCCACGCCGGAGCCCGGGTCGCCAATGCCATGAAACAGCATGCCCTGCTGCATTGGCGAAAGCTCATAAGCTTTCTCAATCAATTGCACACCCTCAATACAAAAATTCATTCAATATTCCGCGATTCCAGCACATCAGCGATGTGATCTTGCTCACAACGCAGGGCGAAGAGTCAACGGGCGGACGCGTATCGCGCGAATTCCTCAGTTTCCGGGCTGACCCGACTTTGTCCGTTCACGCGCTCCAGCCAGATTTCTCGCCAGTACATCAACTCACCGCGCGGACAATCGCCCATTTCTCCGTAGCAGAGACATTCATCACACAGAGACTTTTCGCCCTGAGGGCCTTGCAGTGTCACCGTGTGCTTGAGTTCCCGCATCTTGCCGGACGATTCCTCAATCACGTGATCGACGCGGTAGCGTACTTCGGCCACGGTCTCACAACACAGGGTCATCTCATGGCAAACAACCATGCCTCGATTGCGTTTCTTGCGATTCAGGGTCGGGACGATCTGATCGAGGGGCTTTATGCGAACCAGTTCGCCCGGCTTGAGATCAAGCACCTCGACGGGTGTTTCCCTGGTGTCGGGGCCGCGAAGCCGGTCGTCTCCTGCCGCAGCGCGTTGAAGCCGTATCCGGAGCCAGCGCACAAAGAGCTTTGCAATCTCTGATGCTGAGCGATCTTTCTGGAAGATCTGCCGGAAAGCAATTCGAACAAGCCAGGGTTTCATTCGTCCTGGAAATGCTTCGGTCGAACGGAGTAGCTCTGTCGACTGGCAGAAATAACGTTCCGCGTCAGCCTTCACTTTGAGACGAGCACGTAATTGTGGCAGAGCCGATTTCTCCACGGGTACCGTATTTCCCGCGCCATCAGCAGGGCGCAGCCACGCTTCCTTCCAATAAAAGCGACACCCGCGCTTGCAGCCGTCGTGTCCGCTGCCATCACAACGTAGTCCTTCCAAGGTGACAACGTCGTTCTTTGCAAAGCGCCGGTTTGGCTCGATGGGTGGCGGAGCTTCCACGCAGGTTTTTTCCACGCGCCGGTGGACGAGAAAAGACTTGCCGCAAAAATCCAGCATCTCCGGCATAAAAGGATGGTTGTCCAGGGTGCCGTTGGCATCGAGCGTTGAGAGGATTTCCTGCGGCGAGCGCACCACAACCCGGTCACCGGCAAAAAATTTGTCACGCCTCATTCTCTTTCCAACCTTGCCGCCTCAAGTTTGTATTTCGCAAAACACCCGATCTGGCTTGCGCGAAAGTGATTAGGTCCAGTCAGTTATCTGGACCAAGAATTAGTTGGTGGTTCGATCCGCCATGCGCATCATCGCGCCGAAGAAATTCAGATAGGCCGACCCGACAGCGCGTCGCGCTTTTCGCCCAGCCCAATAGGATTCGCAGAAATCACGGCGAAAAGTTTTCCAGTTGGCAGCATTGGCTGCGTTGATGGATACGGTGACGGAAGGAGAGAGGATGCGCGCCGTGTGCCACCATCCAGAAGGGACAAAGAGTGTCTCTCCCGGATAGAGTTTGAAGCGGAAACCGCTTGCGCCGCAGAATTTCGGGAATCGGCTCACATCCGGCGTTTCAATGTTATCCACGGCCGATTTGTTCTCATGAGCTGCGTCTTGTCCGGCATACATCAGCGGGGCTTGCTCTGGCGGAAACGCGACATATTCCTTCACGCCTTCCAACTGCATCAGAAAGGCATGTGTGTGCAGCCCATCGTAGTGGAGTATGGGAAATTTGGCCCCCGTGCCGCCGATGTAAAGCTCCACATAGGTGAAATCCTTCCACGCTTTAATCAACCCATGGTCAAACCAATTTGGACTCACGCACTCCGGCATCGGCTGTACATCGAACTGCAGTTCTTCGGGCAGGTCCTTAACGGGGTGGTTCCGCAGGTAGGGAGCTGGACGTTCAGGGGTCGATACCTTTACCTCATCGATAAGGGTACCCATTTCGAGTTGCCTGCCATCGACAGTCAGCGGGAGGCTGCCATATTTCAGCCGGAAGAAATCAAGCGTCCATTTCTTACGCGCCACCCAGTGCTCGATGCCTTCCGTGATGATGACAGGATTGAGCGGCAGAACATACTCGCGGACGTAACGCTTCCTTCCGAGGTCTGCCCAACGATGCCGGTCGATCCGATCAAGAAGCTGCGGTCCAGTGACTTTTGCCACAATGACGCTCCAAAGCTCGTGTCTTTTCTGCGAATGAACGTATATCCAGGAAGGCCCGAATGTTTCACCGTCATCTCGGGCAGTTAGCCTGCCATCTGTCTCAAACAGAAAAGTGTCATTAAGTCATGTTTTATATACAGTTACGAGCAACAGGGGGCCGCCAATTGCGACTTGGGCATCTGTATATGTGCAAACATTTGCAATTTTCCGGCAAAAATTAAGCAAAGCCGCGAGAACAGTTGGCTAGCGCAGACACTCTGTGAGAAACCGGGGCGACGTGGTTCGCAACCAGGAGCCAATAGAAGAATTGCTCTTTGGTATGGCGATTTGGACGATATAAGCGCGAAGAAATGTCCAGGAGATTTCAATCCGTCAAAGCTATGAGGCTTATATCTATAACATCCTTCCGGAAATGGCGGGACGTTGAAATCATAAGCTTACCCTGAGACGATTCAAATGTGGATGAATGTCAAAACGGGAAAGACATCGGTCAACTGCAAAGGACTGGAGGTGGACGGTACGATTCCACTAAACCGCTGGTTCAAAAAAGAAGAAGTTGGGGTGGGTAGTGGGGGTCGAACCCACGACATCCAGAGCCACAGTCTGGCGTTCTGCCACTGAACTATACCCACCGTAAAGGCTAGACACCCATTTTACACGATTTCAGCAGCCCACCCGAGACAATGCGCAACGCCAGGTTGGTTGGCTGAAAGTGGACAGACTGCTAATTCATACTGCAGGAGCCAGGGCCGCGCGGGTCGCCGCAGCTACCGCACGGGCCGCTTGCAGGAGCTGTTGCGCGAGACTTCTCGCCTCCGACCGCGAAGCTGGAAAGCTGCTGGCTCAGCCGTTTGCTCTCACATTTTGGGCAGGCGGCTTTTTGCTTGCTCACTACAATGGCTTCAAACTGGTGGTTGCACTGCTGGCAGACGTATTCAAAAATCGGCATATTGCTGGCTCGTTTAAAATAGTTACAGCATCATTCATTATAGGCGAACTCGCAAGAGCTGGTTTCTAGCAGCATGGCTGAAAATCCAAGAGACCCGATTTTCGATCCATTTGTTCCGCGCCGTTATCTGCGCAATCGCCACGCCATGACCTTGGCCGGCAACTTTCTTCCCCGCAAAAATAACCTGCCTTCGCCGGAAGAATGTCTGTATCGAGTTGACGCCGATACTCAAGTCCTGTGCCACTGCCACTGGCAAGCGGACTCCGAGCGCCGGCCGACGGTAATTATTGTCCATGGGCTTGAGGGTTCAAGCTTGTCACAATATGTGATTGGCAATTCCGCAAAAGCGTGGGATGCCCGGATGAACGTTGTCCGGATGAACATGCGCAGCTGCGGAGGCACGGGAAAGCTGACGCCCACGCTGTACCATTCCGGGCTTTCAGGCGATGTGGGCGCGGTGCTGCGCGCCGTGATTGAACAACGAAAAATTTCACGCGTGGGATTGATTGGTTACTCGATGGGAGGAAACCTGGTTCTGAAACTGGCCGGCGAACTAGGCGCGGATGCGCCTGCCGAACTGAAAGCGGTAGCGGCAGTTTCACCGGCGGCGGACCTGGCCGCCTCGGCGGACGCCATGCATATGGGTGGCAATCGCATCTACGAATGGAAATTTCTGCTCAGCCTGATGCGCACGTATGAAGGCAAACGCAAGTTGTTTCCTGACACATATAAAAGGGTTGGTCGCTTTCCCACCACTATTCGGGAATTTGATGATGTGATTACCGCGCGTTATTGCGGCTTTGAAAGTGCGCAGGATTATTACACTCGCTCTGGCGCATATCGTGTGATTGAAAACATCGCGCTACCTACTCTGGTGATTCATGCCACGGACGATCCTTTTATCCGCCTGCTGCCGGAAACCCGGGCTAAGATCGTGGCTAATCCCCACATTATGCTGTTGGAAACGCCTCATGGCGGCCACTGCGCTTTTTTGGCGCAGCCGAATGGATACGACGGGCGCTGGGCGGAACGCCAGATTATGCATTTCTTTCAACATCATGGAATGATCTGATGCAAGCCGATTTTTCTGTTGAGCTGGGCGGCAGCGCTCCGGCGCTGGAAATCCCGTGGCGCTCCAATGATCCCAGCGTCCGCTACTATGATCTGAAAAGCCATCCTGAGCTTTTACTGCAAATCCCTGAAGCACGTGCCTATCCAGAACTCAATTCGTTTCTTTCGCGCATCAACACCGCTGAATCTCCCCTGGCAACCGCAAAGTGCGATGTGTGGTCAAGCAGCGAAGTCGCGCCAGAAGAAGAGATCTTTGGTGATCGAAAATTCGTTTCTTACATTGACTTGATCTTTGTGAACGAAAGCGACCGCTATTCTTTCGAAAAGCATGAAGCGTTTGTCAAAGAGCTTTGCCGACTGCTTGACCGCGCCCCTGAAATTGCTGCCACCGTAGAACTGGTCGTTCGCCACTGTTATTACCAGCAGGAAGCCCCTGTCTCTGATAGTAGCGCCAAGTCAGAAGGCACATGTTCATCGGCAACGATGAGCGAGCCGGCTTCGACTTCACCAGGAAATACTGAAGACGTACAGGTTTATGAGCAGATAGATCGCGCGCTTTGCAGCGGGTACCCGGAGGCCACGAGTCTAAGGCATTTTGATGATCTCGCCGACGCGACGAATAACGACGAACATTTGGATATCGCTACTCATGATGAAGGCACCAATGTGACTCCATTGGAAGAAAACGATGCTCACCGATTGCGAGATAATCCCCGTTTGGACGGCCCGAACGTTTTCGTCACGGGTTTCTGCATAACAGCGTATGTGACCGGTTTTGGTGACGGCGACTATGACCCGGTACGTCGATGGACAATCGGACTGAATCTATTGCAACATGCCATTGTGCAATTGAATTCCAATTTACAAGGGAGTCGCTAAACTCCAAATCCTAATTTCGACCTCTCCCCTCTGTTACGTTGGAAATCTGCGTCGGGGGGGGACGCCTCAATTTCATAAATGTCCTCCGGATGGTCCTGTATCTTCCGCGTCGTCATATCTCGCGTGTACTTGAATATGATTTTGTCATCAAAAGCCGCTGAATCGATTCTGCCCCTGGCAACGATTGGTTTGAACGTCGATTGCCGGTCTCGTCGTCTCCAGATCCAACTTCCAAAGTTCCTCTTCAGCTTTCTCCGGCTTACCCTATTGCGCGTGTTACCGTTTTGATGCCGGCTGGATCATTTTCCCGTATCCTAGATGATCGGTCAGCTCTGCTTGTAGCCCCTCGCTCCAGCACCACTTTTGTAAGTTCTTTACGAAGCCTGTTCTTGCCGGCCATGTCTTCCGGCTTGTTGCAGGCGGCCAGTAACTGTCAATGATGGTCTTGTCGATTGCCATCGGTCTCCAATTCTCCTATTCCGATCGTCGTTACACAGTTCTTTTCATCTCTTTCATATGGCTGGCTTGGTGCACTCCATATGGAGCAGCGCACAGCTAGTTCTGCAAGTTGGTCGCATGGCTCAGCCGGAGGGTATCCTAAAACACTTCAGCATTCTTCCTTGGTCGAAAGGTCGGGTTTCCCGCTCTTTACTGGAGAGGAGAGCCCCAGCCGACATGTTATGTCCCTCTGCCTTCTAAGCAGAAGGCTACAAAATTCTTGTTTGTCCAAGTGCGACTCCTGCTTTCGGCCATCAAAAGCGATGATTACATTGCTCTTTGGCTCGGTTTGGCTGCAATCAACCTGTTCAACCTCTCAGCCAAGGCAGCAAAAAATCCTTTGGAGGCGGCTATCTCCATCATTTAATCCTGTACCCGAACACTCCATTACTCAAGCCAGCGCATCGCAACGTGGCCTTAACACTCGATCAAGTGTCAACGGGCAGGCTAGGTATCTGCGGCACCCGGTGGAAGCTTCAAAAACCTGCTGCGTACCTTCCTCAAACTCGCCCAATCATGTTTTTCATCCAACCAACAAAGATCGTCTCTGTCTCGTTTGTGACACTGCTTGCTCCGCGTCATGTGCTGTTTGCGACCAGGATTTTTGCAGCAACCATCTTTATCTATGTCTTGACTGCAACAACCAGTATTGCAGCCGCTGTCTTGACGACCACCGCGCCGACGGTCACTGGTCTGATTCCGATACCGCCGCCGAACTGACTCGTGGCCACTCCGCCGCGTTTCCCGGCTTAATTGTTACTTCCAATCGGCCGCTACCGTTTTGCGGTGATCACTACTGTTGTCAGTCTGGCGCTAGCGTCGTTTCCGCTCCGGGTTGCCCGCGTTCTCGACCTTCGCAAACCGATACTCGATCTCCATTCGCTTCGCTCTTTGTGCTGATATCGCGCTTTCTCCGCTCATGTCTGTCGCCTTTTTTGGCAGGCCCGATTTTGAAATTGCTCTCGCAATCAGAAATCTTCCTGGAGGTTTCATTTTGACCAAGTTGCGCAATCCTCATTTGGTTACAACCGTGAAGTGCGCCGCGCCCGGATGCACCAACGTCCGTCGCGAAGCCAATCACTGGTTCGTCATCTCTATTGAGCAACGTTTTACTTGCCGCCCGTACTCTGCCGCCGGCGGCTTGCGTTCTACTGATGAACCTGTTTGCGGTCAGGCATGCGCCCAAAAACTTTTTGAAAGATATCTCGCCAAGCAGGCCTTATGACAACACAACTCAAGCACGCTCACTCTGTCTCGGCCGTGCAAGAGAAGAACAAGATGCTATTCGATCACGAACCGTTGCCAGCTTCCATGCAGTGTTCACAGAGCTTTTCAAGTGCCGACCACAATCAACGCTCTTCGCAACCGGCTCTGCGCGCGTGTATCTATATTGTTCTTCGATGCTCACGTTGCGGCTCTGTTCGCCGGGCAATGGCAGCGCTTCCATCGCAGGCTCTCATCGCATGTCCGGAATGTAGCCGGGAATGTAGCTTCATCCTGCTCGGTTCCGGACTCACATCAAGAAGCCTTCCGTTTCATCAGGTTCACATCGTTGGACCCACGCGGTGGGACCCGCAGGTTGATGGTGAAACCAATAGCTCGTGAAGCGAGCGTGGCGCAATGATTCCTGTGCGACGCAATGCCAAATGTCCACCCGCCGCACAACAGCAACCAGATCTCAACTTGCAAGGGGAAATATCCAGTGTCGCAGCTTCTTGTACCCGTATATCGAATGCACCAACCAACTTTGTTTTCGTCCTGCATTCTGGGGTATCCGTGCCACACATGCGCGATCCACGCTTATTGCCGGTCGAATCCCTGCAAGGATTGCCTCCAGGGCAAAACTGTCGACTGTGAGCGTGCTTATCCCGCGCCGCCCGCTTTTGCCGTCCGGTTCATTTCTGCCATCGCGCTGGTCAGGGACGGAATGGCGCAGTTCATTCATCAGAACAGCGCCCTGCAGCTCACCTTCGCCAAGGTTACTTATTTGCGTGACACCAGTTGCAACATTAATGGCACTGCCATCTGGGAGTACGCGGCGGGCTCGCATCGCGTCAAGACTGCGCTTTACGTTGGATGGCAAAAAAACACTCTGCCCATCACGTGTGTTGAAGGCGAACCCGAAGCGGAAGATGAAACCGAAGCGACGGCCGGGTACATCGAGAATCAGCAAATGTACTCCGTGGCATTTGAGGAAAGAAACCGATGACTAAACCCAGCAAACGCCGGACAGTAAAGGGCCGCAAGAAACGACTTGACTCCGGTAGCGCACGTCAACTGCGAACAAAGGTCAAGTCTTCGCCCGCCTCGTTAGATATTGCCGATCATGAGACCTCCAGTGCATCAGCATCTGCAAAGAAAACCAAAGTTCTCAAGCTCTCGCTCAAAAAATTTGTTGAACGCGCATGGCGCATCCTTGAGCCTGTCAGTCCACTCGTCTGGAACTGGCATCTTGATCTCATCTGTGAATACCTCACGCTGGTTAGGGACGAGAGATTCAAAAAAGTTTGTGGCGACCCTGAAGGCATCATCTTCAATGTTCCTCCGCGGACCATGAAGAGCCTGCTCATCACTGTTTTCTTTCCCATTTGGGTATGGACCACCGATCCGTCGCGTCGCTTCATGTTCGTTTCGTACTCTGAGAAGCTCAGCACACAGCACAGCACTTTCCGTCGCAGCATTATTGAGTCAGATTGGTACCAGAAAGAGTGGAGCAGCGTGTTCTCGCTCTCGCGTGATCAGAACGTCAAAAGCCATTATGAAAATTCTGAGCGCGGCGCCATGTTCTCCACCGGCATGCAGGCCACGGCTACCGGCATGGGTGGTGATGTCCTGATCTTTGATGATCCGCTCAACCCGGAGCAGGCCATCAGCCAGGTTGAAAGGGAAGCCGTCAACCTGCGTTTTGATACCACTTTTCGCAGCCGCATCAATAATCCGGCAACCGGCGTCAAGATCATTATTATGCAGCGCCTGCATGAGCTCGATCTCACCGGTCACGTGCTCGCTCGTGAAAGTAGTCGATGGAAGCACGTCAGTCTGCCGGCGGTTGCTCCAAAAGATAAAGCTTGGGAATTTCCGCGGTCTAAGAAAATTGAAAACCAAAAATCCGGTGCGTTGCTCTGGTCCGCGCGCCTGCCGCAATCTTTTCTCGATAGCCAGCGCGTCGGCATGGGTAGCTGGGCCTTCAACGGACAGTATCAGCAAACGCCCGCGCCGCTCGATGGCGGCATCATCAAGCGCCAGTGGGTTCGTTTCTATCGCCAGATGCCGGAGAAATTTGAGTTCATGGTCCAGTCCTGGGATTGCACCTTCAGCGGCGGCCAGGAGAGCGACTTTGTTGCCGGCCAGGTCTGGGGCCGCTCCGGCGGAAAATATTTCATGCTGCCGTACCGCACTTATGACCGGCTTGATTTCGGCCCCACCATGGCCGCCATCAAGGCCTGTCATGCCAAATATCCTCAGGCCCACGCCGTGCTGATTGAAGATAAAGCCAACGGCCCGGCCATCATCAGTGAATTGCAAAAAGAAATCGCGGGCGTCGTTCCGGTAAATCCTGAAGGGGGAAAGCTTGCCCGCGCCCAGGCCACCGCACCGCTGTGGGAATCCGGCAGCATTGAACTTCCCGATCCTCAGCTTTTCGGGTGCAACTGGATTGAAGATTACCTGCATAACATCTGCACGTTTCCCAAGGCCGCGCATGATGACGATGTCGATGCCACCTCGCAGGCGCTCATTTACATGCGCAACCGCCTCGGCGGCGGCATCGTCGAGTTCTATCGCCAGCAGGCGACTGGAGAAGTTCGCGAGTCCCCAGCAGCGCGTAAGATTGCGCACCCTCCTTCAGGTTCGGCAGACACAATCGAAGGAACCGTTCTCATGCGAAACGTAATTGCCGCTGTAGCCCAGGGCAATCAGATCCACTGCAATTTCAGACAGTACCCAACGGTCCGCGCGGCGCTGCTCGACGCTGAGGAGAAATGGAGAGGATCTGAAAATGAATCGAATGCCTTGCGGGCGCGCAGCGAGATTGAGAGATTGGATTTGTTGTTCTTCAATCGCAATGAGTCGGAGGTAAATTCTAGGACCACAATCCAAGCCCAGGAACCCGTGGATCAGAAACCGGCAGTCATCCCGAGCGACCTTGTGTCTATGTGACTGCTCCGTTTCGACCTGGTGTTCTTCGTGTCCTGTGTCATCCAGGGCCTTCGGCCCGCGCAAGCTTATGAAAATCGATTTTTCGACCTTCCGGTGAAGCGCCGCAGAACATCAATATCTTTTCCGCGCCCGGGTCGCCGATATTCGGAAACTGCTTCAACGCCTTCTTGGCCTGTGCAAATGGCAAGTTGAGTATCTGATCCAGGTCGCAGCCAAACTGGCTCAAGGTGATTCGTGCAATTTCCTGCCAGCGGAAAACGCGCACCCTGGGACGCATGCCGCCCATCGTGGCCAGCTTAAGTAGAACGTCTGGATCGGCTTTGAGGATTGCTTTCGCATTTAGGCCGACCTGTTTCCGCAGACCTTCGAACACCGCGGCACGGCGATCCTCGGGCAGCAGGTAACATGCGTTTTCCCGCATCACAGCTCAACCGGTCCTTGGGCCGGCGGCAGCGTGGGAGCACCGTAGTGCTTTTTAAGTTTCGCGATTAGCTTTTTGAATTCAGGCATTTAGCGCCTGACAGCATAACTCACGTGCGTGTTCAGCGAAACCCGTGTGGCAACGGCCGCCCTCGGCTGTGCTCCTGTCGCGATTGACGAAAGACGCGTGGAACATAATTTTTCACCCCGGCAACCTGAACGCCCCATCCTCGGTCTTTTCAATTTCGCCGGCTTCCGCCATGCGGCGCAGAACCGTATGGATGGACGACAACAGATTTACCTGGCCCACGCCGATGCCCATCTTCACCAGGTCCTCGCGGACATCGGTCGGGCTAAGCGCGGTCTGGTGTATGCGGAACAGCCGCCGTATGGAATCGGTGAATCCCGGCTTGGCTTCAATGGCAAAGCCCTCCACCAGCAGCAGCTTGTCGATCTCCTCCGGGGCGGCGCCGCACAGCTCGCCCAGGGCCTTGACCGTCTGCTTGAGCTTACGGATCTTCTGGTCCAGGTCGTCTCGTTTTTGTAGCTGTTGCAGCAGGTCCTGCTTTGCTGTCGCGTATGCTTGCTTGTAAGTTTCGCGCGCCATAAGTGTGTCTAAAGTCTAAGCAGTGTCTAAATAATTGTCAATACTTGACAATGTCCGATAATACGTGGAAAGTTTGGGAAAATATTAAAAAAATGATTTTTGCTATTGACTTCAAAACGCGAGTTGTCGTATAAGATGTCTATGCAGGGCGGAAGTTGGTTCTGCATAGCCGGGAGCGGCGCCGGCTTAATCCAACGGCCTGCAACCTTTCCAAGGCCGGCGTATCGTTTGCGTCTGCTGCGGGAACCTCATTCTGGACTTTTGCATGTGGCGTCATCCGCCTGTTTGGCAGGTATGCGCGTTCACATCGGAAGTAGGGCTTCAGGACCCTCGCGGGTTCTTGCTCCATCGCAGAATGATAGGTTCCCGAAAACCGTCAAAAAGGTCCTCAAGAGTTCAGATCGACAGGTGAACCGCTTCTGAAGATCCTGCTGGTTCAGGCCATCCGAGCCTGACCTGCTGAGTTGACGCCTGAAAGGTAAACACTTCACCTGCCAAGTACCAAATACTAAATACCAAGTACCAGGCACCAAATACCGTTCCACACCCGCTTCTCCCAACAAACAAATAATTCTGCCGTCCCAGGCCATTTCTATTGTTCACCGGCCTGCGTCCGGCGCAGAGGTGTTTCTATGGCACACGATCATAACGGACGTGTCGGTCCGCCGCGCTGTGAAGAATGTAACGCGCCACTCAACTCAGATGAACGGCGTTCGGTATCGGAACTCTCGCGATCGCTCTGCGTCGACTGCTATTGCGCACTCTATCCTTTTCCCGTCGTGAAGAAGAAACGTCGCCGCCGTATTGCGTCGCGTTCCGGTTCGTCCGCACTCGCGCCCTTTGGAACTGCCATGCCGAATGCTGAGATCGAGTCTATGGGGCGACCACAAATGCCTTTTGAACGCACCGGATAGCTCGAGCTCAGTAACCGTCTCCTCCTCGACATGCCATCCCGAACTTCGAGGTGGGCCCCAAAGCGCGCCGGGTTTGCGCGTTTTGGAGTGCAAAGGTACAGGCGTGAGCCAACCAAAAATAAATGCGATATCAAAATGCTTTGTCATCCTGAGCGATGCCCGAGGGGGAGCATGGCGACCCAAGGGCGAGTCGAAGGACCTATGTATCTGGCCTTTCAAAGCCAGCAGAAATGCAAACTCTGATCAGTATCGATCAATCTGTCGAAATCAAGAAATTACGGAGACAATCTCATGAACAAAAAAGCCGCATCCCTCTCTATTCTCGCCCTGTTGTGTGTCACTACGCTTTTCGTCTTCTCGCAAACTTCCAGCCAGTTCCCTGAGATGGACAAAAACGGCAAGCCTGTATTGCCTCACCCCATGCCTCATCTTGTTTACTCACCTACGGATCTGGCGCACAGCGGAGTCGCTCTGCCGGCTTCAATCGGCGGCGCAACGCCAAACACCAGCATCATTCGCGTTGGCGACGCAACCAAAATGACCGTCTTTGTTTCCTGCACCCAGAACGTGGATCTGGTCGTGAATGTCTATACCGCAGACGATCAGGGGCAATCCAGCCCGAACTTCACTGTCTATAACAGTTATGTCATTGCCACCGGCGTGGTTTCCGGGGCACAACAGGCATTCATCGCCAGTGAACTTGCCCCCAATGTCACCAGCGGGACGCTGCAGATTCCGGTGCGTCTGCCCCAACTGGCAGTTTCTTTCTTTGAAAAGAACGACACAGCCGTCGCCGGCACATGCACAGACCGCTTGATCGTCGGCTACTGAAGTTGAAATTGAATTAGATGCTTCCCGCTTGAAGACAAAAGTGTCACGGCACGAGTTTACTCGTGCCGCAATGCGTCTCTGGGATTCACAATTCCTTGCTGCCGCAGGCTGGCGCGCAGCTCTCTATCAACACTGCAGAAGCGGTTTGGAGAAAAGCGACATATGAAATGGACAGGAGAATACGTTATCGATGACGCGGGCCAGTGCCGCTGGCATGAGGGCCTTCGCATTCACGATGAGCAAATGAAGTCCGCTTACCGCAAAAACTCTCTCATTGAATTCATCATTGAAACTACCGCCGTGATGGGCGTGAAAGTGGGGATTGCCTGACTATGCCTGAAACACTCAATGGCGGAAAACTTACTGCTCTGGAACCCGGCTTCGTAGAGCGCGTCGGCCGCAAGCTGCGCAACACGCTCGACGTCTGGTTTGGTCCCGACCTGCCCATGGCGCCCAGCGCGCCCGCTGGTACTCCACCGCGGACGCTCGATTATCCTGTCGGCTACAACATCAATATCCAGCCGCGCAACATGGAGCCAATCTCTTTTGACCAGATGCGCTCGCTGGCCGACTCGTTCGATCTTGTGCGTCTCTGTATTGAAACGCGCAAAGACCAGGTCAGCCGTATGCCTTGGGCCTTCCGTCTCAAGACGCAACCCGGCGCGCCAAAACGTTCAGCCAACACCAGCAACAGCGCCATCAGCGGCAATGACGATGAAGAGCAAGACCCACGTCTCACACAACTCACAGATTTCTTTTCTTACCCAGACCGCGAACACAGTTGGCAGCAGTGGGTCCGTTTGCTGCTTGAAGACCTACTCGTGCTCGACGCGCCGGTCCTTGTGCCCATTGTCTCGCAGGAGGGCGAGTTGTGGTCTCCTGGCAAAACGCTCTATGCGCTGGAAGTCATTGACGGTTCCACCATCGCTCGCAAGATTGACGCTATGGGCCGCACGCCTGCCTCGCCGGCCATTGCCTATCAGCAGATACTGAAAGGCTTGCCGGCCGTTGACTTTACCGCCGATCAGCTCATTTATCGCCCGCGCAACGTGCGCGCGCACAAGTTTTTTGGCTTCTCGCCGGTCGAGCAGATTATTCTCACCATCAACATAGGCCTGCGCCGCCAGATTCATCTTTTGAATTACTACACTGAGGGCAACGTGCCGGAAGCTCTTGCGCAGGTTCCTAAAGAATGGTCGGCTGACCAGATCAGCGAATTTCAGGAGTGGTTTGATAGCGCGCTGGCCGGAAACTCTGCCCGTCGTCGCCGCATCACCTTTGTTCCTGAGTGCGGCAATCTTCAGTTCACGCGCGATCCCATGCTGAAAGACGCGCTCGATGAATGGATCACACGCATCGTCTGTTATGCCTTTGGTCTCTCGCCTCAGCAATTTGTCAGCGTCATGAACCGCGCCACCGCTGAAACCAGCGTCGAGCAGGCCGCCGCGGAAGGGCTGGTGCCGATCCTCGGTTACCTGGCTGACACTATCAACCTCATCGTGACTCGCCATTTTGGCTTCACCGACATTGAATTTGTTTGGGAGCAGGACCGTACTCTGAACCCACTAGAGCAGGCCAAGATTGATGATATTTATGTTCGAGCCGGCGTGCTCTCTATCGACGAAGTTCGCGAAAGCCTGGGCAAACATCCCATCGGTGCCGGAAACGCTGTTATTACAACCAGAGGAGTCTTTCCGCTGGAAATCAAAGGCGCACAGCAAAACCCTGAATCGCCGGAAGAACTTCAGCCTGACGAAACTCCCGCGGCACAGCCCGGGGTCCCCAGCTAGCCTGAAGTCGGCTTGCTGGGGTGGAGGCGCCCTCGCGCTGTATCCGGATCGTTTCTCGAATAAAGCAAACGCTATCTATACAAACAGAAGCATGAACCAAGGCAGCCCACCGGCTGCCTTTTCCTTTGGAGCCAACATGAAATCCATGAACCTTTTTGCCCAGATCGCCAAGATAGACGAATCCAAACACGAAGTCTGGGGTGTTGCCACCGCTGAGATCGTCGACAAAGAAGGCGAAATTTTTGACTATGACTCTTCCAAGCCTTACTTCAAGAACTGGAGCGATGAAATCGCCAAAGCCACCGACGGCAAGAGCCTCGGCAACGTTCGTGAAATGCACGTGCCAAGCGCCGTCGGCAAGCTCGTCGCTATCGCGTTTGATGACGACCTAAAACAAATCCGCGTCGGCGCCCGCATTGTTGACAGCGTCGCATGGCAGAAGTGCATGCTCGGCGTTTACACCGGTTTCAGTATCGGCGGCGCTTATGTCGATGCATGGAAGGATGGCGAGTACATTCGCTTTACTGCCAATCCCGTCGAGATAAGCGTCGTCGATAACCCCTGCGTTCCCGGCGCGCACTTCACCGCTGTCAAAGCAGATGGCACTTGCGAAGTTCGTAAGTTCACTCGCACTAATGGCGGGACGGTTCAAGCTCTCAAGATCGGTGCGCGCCATTCCAAAGCCACTCTGGCACATCTTGATGCGATTAAGACCTGCATGGACAAGATGGCGCAAAACCACGAAGAAGCCGCCACCCACATGGACGCGCTGCTCGATACTGACGATGCCGCTGCCACACGTGCGGCCTCCGCAAGCATGAAAAAGATCCCGGGCGATTCACGTTCCGGAGTAAAGACAGGAGATCAAAGCACAATGCTGGAAGCAAATGACAAAGCGCAATTGGAAAAGGCACGGGCCAGCTCCGCATCTGCGCTCGTCAAGCTGGCTGAAATGGAGCAGGAAGTGGCCGGCTTGCGCAGCGAAATAGAAAGCAATAACCAGGAGATCCAGCGTTCGCTGACTAATCTCCTTTCACTCGTTGAAAAGCTCGTTTCACCGCAGGAATCCATGGGCCGCGTGGCGCGCACTGGTGTGCCCACACATACCGTAACCAAGGAAGATGACGCGCGTCCCGCTCTGGCCAAGTCGGCCGGCGACCCCAGCGTTCATGAGCTGCTCAAGCGCACTCTGCAAAAACCGCAGCCGGCTTCTGTTTATCTGCGCTAGAGACCTCGCAACGGCCGGCTCTCAACAAAATTTCATTTCACCTTAAAGCCGCACTCTCCGGGCGGAGAAAAGGACTAGAAAATGTTTGGCGATCTCAGTCAGCAGACTTTCGATCTGCTCAACAAGGCGGACCTGTCCTCCTTGAACAAAACCACCATCAGCCAGTCGACGATCAGCGGCGTGGCTGGCAACTTAAACGCGTTTGATCTGCGCGGGCCGGCGCTTCAGCTTTATCCGGTCATCACACCGCTGCGTAACCGTCTGCCCCGGCAGGTGAGCGACCGTGGCGATCTTGCCACGCGCTGGAAGGCCATCACCGGCGTCAACACGCAGGGCTTCGAACTCGGCGTTGCTCCGGGCCGTCGTTCGGCGGAAATGAGCGTCACCGAGCAGGACTACGTTGCGTCCTATGCGGGCCTCGGACTTGAAGCTTCCATTGACTGGGAAGCTGTCTGGTCCGGCGGCAAGGAGTTTGACAACAAAGCCACGCTGGTTCAGTCGCTTCTTCGCGCAGTCATGATCGGCGAAGAGAACGTCATTCTCAACGGAAATGCATCCATGCCTTTGGGCACGCCGACCGCGCCGACCGTTGCGTTGGCCAACGGCGGAACGCTCGGCTCCGGACTAAGCTTGCTTGTTTTTGTGACGGCGCTCACCGCACGCGCCCTTGCCAATTCCACTGTTTCCATCAGCGGCGTGCCTTACGGTCAGGTAACGCGCGTCAACATTGACGGTACTTCCACGCAGTACGGAGCGGGCGCCAGCGCCATCAGCGCTGCATCGTCCGCCGCCGTGACCACCGCTGGGCAGCAGACTGTGGTTGCCACTGTGCCCGCTGTGAAGGGTGCAGCCGGATACGCGTGGTATATCGGCACCAGCGCTGCAACTGCAACCTTGAACACAATCACCACCGTGAACAAGGTCACCATCAGCGCTCCGGTTGCGGGCACGCAGTTGGCCAACGCCGCAAATTCCAGCACGGATGGATCAGCCAACACTCTGGTCTTCGACGGCTTTCTTACGCAAGCATTGAAGTCCAATGCCGGTTACTTTGCCTCGCTCGACGGCAACACGCTCACCGCCGACCAGGCAAACGGCATTCTGGAAATTGATACGGCGCTGCAGTGGTTCTGGGACAACAAGCGGCTCAGCCCCACGGAAATCTGGGTGAACTCGCAGGAAGCTCGCAATATCAACAAGAAGATCGTAGCTTCCGGCGGCGTTCCTCTCTTCCGCTTCACTTTGCCCGGCGGCACAGGGTCAGAAGATGACAAGCCGGCTCTGCTGGGCGGCGCCAGTATTGCCAAGTACTGGAACAAGTTCACGCAGCAGTTCCTGGATATTCGCATCCATCCCAATCTGGCTCCGGGCACCATCTTCTTCAACAGCTCTGAAATTCCTTACCCGCTTTCCGGCGTGGACAACGTTTCCTTTGTCCGCTGCCGCCGCGACTATTACCAGATCGAGTGGCCCGTCGTTTCGCGCCAGTATGTCTATGGCGTCTATGCCGACGAAGTCCTCGTCTGCCGCGCACCGTTCTCGCTTGGCGTGATTGCCAACGTGGCCAACGGATAAACGATTCATCGGCGGCTCGATTGCCGCGAATCGCCGCCGATGCTCCTCGCCTGCCAACCAGCAGGCTTGAAGGAGAAGGAAGGCAGTCTGAGGTCCCTCTCTGCCCAGACTGCCTTTCTCTTTTCAACTTTCACACAACAGCGTTGCGTTGCGAACTGCTTCTTTTTTGGAGGTCACAAAATGGCTGCCGCACCTGACGATCTTTGCACCGTTGCAGAACTCAAATCGTGGCTGCCCAACCAGGGCAACAATGACGACGTGACTCTGCAAAGCCTTATCACCAACGCCAGCCTGCAAGTCTTGCAGTACATCGACCGTCCGCACATATTGTCATCGGTGCTCGGTCCGCTGACGGAAAACTATGACGGCAATGACTCGGACCGGCTGCTGCCGCGCAATTTCCCCATCATTTCTGTCAGCAGCGTCAGTATCGATGGCGTGAGCATCCAGGCGTCCGCCACTTCTACCACCGCGGGCTATCTGTGGGATGGACGGCGCATTCTGTTGCGCGGCTTTCGCTTTTGCCGTGGCGTGCAGAATGTCCAGCTCTCGTATTCCGCCGGCTTTCCCAGTGTGCCGCTCGATCTGAAGCAGGCGGCCATTGAGGCTTTCGCCTTGACGTATCGCCAGCGCGTCCGCATCGGCGAAAAATCCAACAGCATGAGCGGCCAGGTAAACGTGTCGTTCGATATGGGCGACGTTCCGCCGCGTTCCATGGCAATTTTCAGCCAGTACAGGAGGTTGGCGCTGTGATTAGCGTTCAAATTGACGATTCCGCCGTGCAGCAACTTCAGCAGCGGCTTGCCGGACTCGCGCCTCGCGTGGTGGCCCAGGTTTATGAGGCGCTCCAACCGCTCATTTATCAATCGCTGAGCACGGCAGTACCAAAATACTTTGCCGAATCGGCGAGCAAAGGCCAATCCAGCGATTTGCTGACTTCGCGCAGTGGCAACCTGATGAATTCGGTCCTGCAATCCATTGAGACCAAGATTGACGGCCAAAGTCTGACCGTCAGTATCGGTTCGGAGCTGAAATACGCCCGCATTCATGAATATGGAGGATTCGCGGGGCGGGCGGGGCCGTTCAAGAAGAAAGACGGACGCCGTCCTTACATTCGGCCTCGGCCTTATCTGCGTCCCGCAATCAATGATCTTCAACAGGCGTTGCCTGATCTGCTTGAGCAGGCAATCCAGCAAGTTCAGGTGTCAGAGTGATTTTTCCCCGTGAGCAAATTTATTCCGCGCTGTTCTCCGTGTTGCAGGGCGCGCTCCTCACGCCGGCTGGTCCGTTCCAAACGGTCAGCCGGCGCTGGCAGGACCCTTCGCAGCTCTCGCCTGCGGACCGTCCATCGTTGTACCAGGTGCAGAAGGACGAGTTGACGGGAACCAGCGTGAACGGCCTGCCCATCCACGCGAAACTGACGGTCGATCTTGTCATTTACACCGCTGGCGATAGCGAGCCGAACTCGGTCTCTTCCACCGAGCTGAATTCACTGCTGGACGCCGTGGAAGCGGCCATTCGCAACGCCACCCCGGGAATCGCGCAATCGCTGGGCGGCATGGTTTCGCACTGCCGCATTGAGGGAAAGATTGAGATCGTCGAGAACGTTATTGGCTCCATGGCGTTGGCCGTTGTGCCGGTAGAAATTCTCACCACCGCTTAAAGATACCGCTTTAAGTTCACAAACCGCAGCCGTTCTGCGGCTTTCAATTTATGGGAGTGCAGGGCTGGCTCCCCAAAAGGAGAAACAAAAAATGTTTGAATTTGGATCAGGCACCTTGTGGGGCTTTCCCGTAGGCGGCAATACCGCCGCCAACCCCACTCCCATGAAATTCGGAACGTTGCAGGACGTTTCGCTCGATATCTCGGGCGACGTCAAGCAGCTTTACGGACAGAAACAGTTTCCTGAGGCTGTGGCCCGTGGGAAATGCAAGATTACCGGCAAGTCAAAGTTTGCCGCCATTAACGGCAAAATGCTGAATGACTTGTTTTTCGGCCAGACGATGCCGGCCGGCATGAAACAGGTGTCGCTGGATGAATCTCACCCCATCCCCGCTACACCCTTCCAGGTGACGATTGCTCCGCCAAACTCCGGCGTGTTTGTGCAGGATTGGGGAGTACGTTACGCGGCTACCGGGCTCCCATTTACCCGCGTTGCTTCTGGCCCTGTGGTGGGACAGTATTCCGTCACTGCGGGCGGGGTTTACACGTTTGCCTCGGCGGATAACGTGGCTGGCGCGGTAGCTCTCATCAGCTATACATACTTGCTGGCGGCTGTCGGATCGCAGCTCAACATCACCAACCAGCTCATGGGCTTCGCGCCGACCATCCAGGTGCTGCTGGAAAACGTTTACAACGGCAACCAATTCAACGTGCTGCTCTACTCGGTTGTGGCGTCGAAGCTCAGCTTTGCCACCAAGCAGGAGGATTTCATCATTCCCGAATTTGACTTTGAGGCCTTTGCTAACGCCGCCGGCCAGGTCATCGACATGTACTCCAACGAATAGCTCTCTCTCCAGTGCGGGCCGGGCCCCTTGCCGCGCCCGCTTTTTTCATACAACGGCATTGCCAATTTTTCTCAGGAGGAAATCATGCTTAAGCAACAAACTGTCCCCACATCACTGGGACAACTCACCGTTTCATCGCTCACGCTCGGTGAATTGCGGCAACTCGACTCGCTGTTCCAGGAAAAACCTTCCGCGGAAAATTCCGGGCTGGCTTCGTTGCTCCGGTATCTGCCCGTGATCCAGAATGCCGTAAGAAAAGTGCACCAGGACCTGACCACAGAGCACCTCGAGAATGGCCTTACCTTTGACGATTTCAACGTTCTTTTCAACGCGATGCTTGAAGTTTCGGGACTCAAGAAGGCGGCCGCGGGGGAACCGACTCCGGTACCGGTATAGCCGACTGGCCATTTGTCTTTGGCCATGTCGCCACCGCTACCGGATGGACCTTGCATGAGATCGAGCAGCTGACTCTGTGGGACCTTAACGAGCTCATGTCTTACTGGCGGGACTATCCGCCCATCCATGTACTCGTTGCAGCGTATTTGACGGGCGGAAGCAAGCAGTCTTCCAGTAAGCATCGTCAAAGCAAGCTTGGCGCACGTACAAAAGGCAATGCCGACTTCAACTTCAATGATCTGGCGCGCGAAGTGGCTTTTGCTGGAGGCACAGTAACTAATAAGCTGCCCGAAATCTATCGTTCCTGTTAGAAAGTGCTTGCCCACTAAAAGCTGCTTTGCTACACTTTCGCCTCTGGAGGTGGACGCAAAGTATGGTTTTGCTTGCGCAGTACGAACGATTTGAGTACAGCAAGGGTCTGAAAATCTGCCATATAGGACGCGGGTCTTGGCAGCGAAAAATCCGCACTGGGAATATAGCATTAGCATTCTTCGCGCTTCTTTTCATCCTCTCGATAGGCTGCTCGAACAGCAAGAACCGGGATGCGCAAATAAAGGCGGCGCTTAACCAACAACTCAAGCAAGACGCCGTGTCATTGCGAGTGAATATTGGTCGGGTTGGTTGGAAATGTGGTGTTGTGCCCGGTCTTGCAGAAGGAGACGATTTAGCCAGCGAGCCGCGATACCGTGCCGCCCAAAAGGCGAAGCTGATATCTGTCACACCGGATGACCCCGGGTTTTGGAAAGTAGAACTGGTGAATCCAAGTCCGCAAATGGTGCAGTCGCTAAAAGATTTCCATCACAACGTCCAAGAGGGATGTGACAGTTTTATGCTCGGATTTGTCATCGCGTCCAAGTCAGTGGCTGATTTAGTGAATGTCCGAAAAGTGGCCAGTGGAAACACTGAGGCCGAATTCACATGGAAATGGACTCTATCGCCGCACTTCGGCGCTAGTTTAGTTGACAATCTCTCAGAAAAAGAACGGGCCGAGATTGTCCCTTACCTTAGCCAGTCCAGACCACAGGCCGATTTTAAATTCAACTTGATGGATATTCCCGGCAGTACCGTCACGCATACCGGGACCAAAATGCTGAAGGAATCCGGGAATGGTTGGGTTGTAGATGAGTAGACCGCTTTGAATGGCGGACCCACTTTTGAGAGCAGAGGCAGACATGAAGAAGATTTTATTGATTGCACTTTTCGGGTTGCTGGTCGCCTGTTCGCGGTCCGTGGAATCACCCACGAAGGAGACCGTCAAAAAGATGATCAACAGCAACTATGCGTCATTCTCTAGGACACTGCATTTTGATATTGGCCGGACCGGAACGAAGTGTTTTTACCCATTTAGCGGCGAACGCAACGAAGAGCCAATGGACATAGGGTATCGGCCGGAAACTGATATTGAAACAGTCGTTGCGGTGAGCGCGGGTTTGATTACTGTTAAACCAGTCGGAACCGATCACTGGGACCTGGGTTTGACCGACAAAGCGAAACAGGTGATGTCTGCGGAGTCAATTCAACAGAAATATCATCGTGTCGGCAATGGCTGCGACGAATACGAAGTCTCTTTTCCGATTGCAACCGCCTATGTTGAGACGGTGAAGGATCCATCCGCCGAGGGCGGTACTTTTGCATTTCCATATTCGTGGAAATGGCGAATCACAGAACTAGGTGAGACTTTGCGCCAGGACGGGCCGGTATATTCCAGGTTGACGCCCACCCAACGGCATGATCTCGAAGAAAAAACGAACATATCCTTCGGTACTGGATTTGAATCCGTTCCGGTACTGCCGTACCCCGTTCCTTCTGAAGCAGAGAATGCACCGCACTGGGGCACTGCCTTGTTTACGAAAAAGAGTAACGGTTGGGCATTTGACTTGCGGAAATGATGTAAACCCTTCTGACCCAAAAAACAACATATTCAATTCATAAGCAGCTTACCGGCTGCTTATTTTTTTTGCCTTGTACTTGTCTGCAGAAAACATCCGGAGTGTTCACCATGCCCGCCAACGAATTCCCAATAAAGATAACCGGAGATGTAAGTGAGCTGACAAAAGCAGCCAATGACGCGAAAGACCAACTCGAGCAAGCCAGCAAATCCGTAGAGATGCTGGGAGACATGATCGGGATCAAGGTGCCCGAAGCCATTCAGAAAATGATTGCCTCCAGTGAACTAATAGGCCCCATTCTTAGCGAGGCATTTGCTCCTTTGACAGCAATCACCTTCGGAATCGAGCTGTTCGAGAAGTTGTCCGACAAGATCATCGAAGTGACGAATGACTTGGCTGGATGGGACGCATCCGCGCAAGCCATGTACGCTGACCTAGTCAAGAATAACGAGGAATTGGTCAAGTTCAATCAGAGTCTGGATATACAAAAGTTGCATTTAAATGAAATTGGCAAGACAGGTTCCGAGAGACTGACTCAGCAGATCGAGAACACCGACGCGGCCACCAAGGAATGGAACAAGGAACTTGATACGGCAAATGAGAGCCTGAAGAACCTTCAGGGCTCCCATGAGGAAACGAGCATTATCGGTGACGGACCGGACATGAGACCCTATGTCACGGAAGTCAAGAACAAGGCTACGGCTACCGGTGAAGTACTGGCCCACTGGGATGAAAATATCAAGAAAGCCCAGGCGAGCGTAACCGAGCTGACTGAGAAGATCAAACAAGCTCAGGAAGTAACCCGTCCCGGACTCGTTAAAGAACAGGGTATTGAAAAACAAAAAGAAGAGATTGCAGCAAAAGAGCAGATTCTTGCCGCCAACAAGCAGGTGGCCGACGCCGACCGCCAGCTCGCAGTCGATACGGCTCATGCCAAGGTCCAACAAGGCAAAATTACTGCCGCTCAGGAAGAAGACATCATCCTGGGATCGTTTCAAAAAGAGCGCGATGCCACGATCAAGTTTTTGCGGGACCGAGAAGCTTTACTCCTCAGTGATACCACTAAGGGCCTGCAAGAAAAGAAAACCATCCAAGAAACAACGGCCATCGAGATACATGCCGCCGAGGTCAAATCCCAGGACGAAACAATCAAGGTCGTGGGAAATGCAGCGCAGAAATGGAAAGATCTTCGGGAGAAGGTAGCCAAGGACATCAGGGCGATCGCGGAGAAATCAGCAAAAGATGAGCAGGCAGCATCCGACCGGGCCACGCGGGAAATCATGGCCAATGCTCAGAAACAAGCGCAAGCTGACCTGAAAGCTGCCAATGAAAAGATTGCCGTCGCTACAAAACAGATAGAAGGCGAAATCATTGCGGCCCAACAGGGCGAGCAGGCACAAGAAGCACTGCTGGCTCGCGATCTGGCGCAGCACAAGATCTCAAAACAACAGGAGATTGAGGCGGTAAAAGAGGCCAAGGTAAAGGAGTTGCAGCAGGAGGTCCTTTATCTGCAGCAGATTCAATCCTTGTATGACAAGGATACGGAAAAGTGGCAGGAAATTCAGAATAGGATTACCAAAATCCAGGGTGAGCAAACCAAGGTCCGAGCAAAAGCTGCGGCGGATGAGGCAAAGAATACTGAGCAGCAGTGGCAAAAAATCATGTCGGGGATGCAGGGGACCTTTTCAAGCTTTACCCAGGGCATCCTGAGTGGACACCAGACTATTGCGCAGTCATGGACAAAGCTGGTGGATGACATGGCGTCAAAATTCATTGAAGGACTGGAACGGCAATTGATGGAATTTCTTGTGCATGCGGCGGTCCGGCAAACAGTAGAAGAAGCGGAGAGCAAAAAAAGCGCACTTCGCAATGCTATTGATGCTGCGGGTAAAGCATACCACTGGGCTGCAGCCTGGGGTGGCCCTCCAGCGGGCGCGATTGCGGCGGCCGTCGCTTTCACCGCAGTGGAGTCCTTTGGATCCGCCGAGGGCGGCCAATACTACGTTCCCAACAATCAGCTCACCATGCTTCACCCGCAGGAGATGGTGCTGCCGGCAGGAATCGCCAACCAGATGCGTAGCGTTATTGGCGGAGGTGGAAGTGGCGGCTCCGGAGTGACGGTTGTCGTAAACCACTCCGTCAGCGCCGTAGATGCAGCGTCGTTTCAGGGACACATCCGCCGCCACAGCAACATGATTGCCAATGAAGTAACGCGAGCGCTCAAGCGGAAAGGAGTCAGATGAGCAATCTTCTCTTTCCCAAAGTTCGAGGTCTCGGCTGGACCATTACCAAAAATCCTACGTTCTCAACCGAGATCCAGTCCTCACTTGCCGGTCGCGAGGTGAGGGTGCAGAACTTCCAGAATCCAATCTGGGAGTTCACCCTGGCCTATGAGTATCTGTTGAACGATCCGCGATATCGAGATGAAAACGAACAGACGCCGCTGGAGACGCTGGTAGGTTTCTTTCTGGCCCGCGGCGGCCAGTTTGACGACTTCCTGCTGAACGAAAGCGACCTGACACAGCGGCTGGAGGATTCAGTATTCAGCGGGCAGCCCATTGGCACGGGCGACGGAGTGACGAAGAACTTTCAGTTAGTCCGCAACTTTGGGGGCTTTTTAGAAGCCTGCCAGAACCCGGCGAACCAGACGGCAATCATTTACGACAACGGCACCGCGCAACCTACGAATACTTACACCATCAGCAATGGGTTGGTGCAGTTTACAAATGCGCCGGCAGCAGGGCATTCCATCACTGCCGACTTTACTTTCCTGCATCGCGTTCGGTTTGACGCCGGGACGTCGCGCGGAAGCTCTTCCAGTGGGACGCGTGAAGGGATTGAGTTCAGCAACTTCTATTTCAATCTCTATGAATGCAAAGAAGTGCAGCTGATTTCAGTGCGCAAATAATGCGCACCAGCCTTTAGCACTTAGCCATTAGCAATTAGCCCAGCTAAAGCCGGAAAGCAGCGAGCCCGCCCACGCGGCGAGCAGCGCTGCATCAGGTGCGGGCAACTCTCAAGGCATGAAGTATCTCAAGCGGGTTGGAGCGAAGCGACAAACCAATGAAAACACCAACAAATATCGGCGGCAACAACCTGGTCACGTGGCTGCAGAGCGCAACAGAAATCCGCATGGCCGATCTTTACACGATTACTCTCAAGAACGGCATAGCACTACGTTACACGAGCTGGGACACAAATTTGACGGTGCTGGGGAACACATTCCTTACAGGCCCGCCGAATATTGCGCGATCGGCGATAGAAGAAAAGCTCGGCATGGACGTGGCGACGCTGGAAGTCACAATCGAAGCCAGCGTTACCGACACGATCAATGGTGTGCCGATTCTACAAGCCATTGGACAAGGATTGTTTGATGGTGCTGCGTTTCGCATCGACCGTCTTTTCATGGATTCCGCTTCAAACCAGATCGGTACTGTTATCAGGTTTTCCGGCTTCATTGGCGCGCTGGACGAACTTACGCGCTCCGCGGCGAAGCTTTCCGTGAACGCCGGTACGGCCTACCTGAGCATGCAGCTTCCGGCAGTGATTCTTCAGCCCGGATGCACAAACACACTTTTTGATGCGCGCTGCGGATTAGTCAAAGCCAGCTTTGCCGAGGCGAACGTGGTACAGGCAGGATCGACCGTAAATAAACTGCTTTCGCTTTCCGCCAAAGCAGACGGTTATTACGATAACGGGCAGATTACTTTCACATCCGGCGCAAACGCTGGGCTGGTAAAAGCGGTGAAGCAATACCTGGGGCAGCAGTTTACATTCAATTCTCCGCTGCCGTTTGTGCCGAACGCGGGAGATGCTTTTACGGCCTATCCGGGATGCGACAAAACGCAAATCACCTGCACGAATAAGTTTTCCAATCTGGTGAACTTCGAGGGCTTTCCGTACGTGCCTGCACCAGAAACCGCTATTTAGGAGGACCGCAAAATGCAGCGACTGACGGCAGCGCAACGGAGCGACATTGTGCGTGCAGCCAAAGAGTGGCTGGGCACTCCATACCACCACCACGCGCGAGTGAAGCATGCGGGTGCGGATTGCGCCATGTTTCCGCTGGCTGTGTACCAGGAATGCGATGTACTGCCAAGAGACTATAAACCTCCGCAGTATTCAGTGCAGTGGCATCTGCATCGATCGGAAGAACTTTACCTGAAGGAACTTGAAAACTTTGTTGTGGAGATAGACACTCCGCCGCAACCTGCCGATTTTATCGTCTTTCGATTTGGGCGGACATACTCCCATGGAGCCATTGTGGTGGAATGGCCAATCGTAATTCACTCGTACATTCCTCACGGTGTGCTTCTGAGTGATGCCTTGCGTGATGGTGACCTGTTGGGAAGAGACCGCAAATGTTTTGAACTGCGGCCGCTGGCCTCGATGGAAATGGCCAGTCGAAGCAGCACAGGTTCGCTACTGGCAATCGCCAATTAAACACGAAGAATTGAGGTCAAATGTATGGCTTTGATGGGCGGCAAAGGCGGCGGGAATAACGCGCTCGCCGCAAAACCGAATCTGCTTTCCGCATTGCGCGTGCAAACCAGCGCCTATGGTCAGGTAATCCCGATTGTCTACGGCCAGAACCGCATTGCGGCGCGGCTGATATGGGCAGGTGACTTTCAGGCGATCCCGCACACCAGCACAACCAAAGTCGGAGGCAAAGGGCTGGGCTCCGGCGGTGGCAACGCCATCAGCAATACCACATACACATATCAGACAGCGGTAGCGATGGGATTATGCCAAGGGCCAATCCTGAATATTCACAATGTTTGGGACACAAAAGGAAAACTGACGCTAATCACCGCAACCGTGCCTTTCACCGTTCCGGGCGGCGGCGGCGGAATCACCGTCACACCGCCGGGAACTGGTCTGGGCGCTGGGGTGTTCCACTCGCACAAAGGCGTAAGCCGGGCCGATGCTTTCAGTTTCTCGCAAACAGATTTCGGTTCTGATGGCTCAGTGTCTTTTTCTGGAACGCAGCAGACGCCGATGACGCAAGTCGGCAGTTCACCCGGCGCGGGACAGTTCACGCAGAGCGGAGCGACGTTCAATTTCTCCGGGGCCGATGCCGGCAAGGTGATGACGATCACCTATGTTTACTCTGTGCCGGATTCAAACTCCAACGGCCAGCCTCAGCAGAAATTAAGCCTCACGCTTTTTCTCGGCTCACGTCCGCAGACGGCGTGGAGCTACCTGACCTCAGCGCATCCGGGGCAGGACCTGGGATACAACGGCATCGCTTACGTTGCGGCATCGGCCATGGATCTAGGAACTTCAGGGGCACTGCCGAATCTGAGCTTTGAAGTTCTTGGTGTGCTGCCATTCGGCGGCGGGATAGCGGACGCGGAACCTTCAGCCATCATTACCGATCTGCTGGGCAATAACTTTTACGGCATGGCCGGCGTGGTCCCGATAGGCGATTACACGCAATACCGGAATTTCTGTACCGCCAACGGGCTGTTTCTTTCGCCGGTGCTGGACGCGCAAAAAGCCACAAGCGCCTGGATACAGGAAATCCTCGACATCACGAACGCAGCAGCCGTGTGGAGTGAAGGCGTCTTGAAGATCATTCCCTACGGCGACACCACGAACGTCGGCAACGGCGCAACATTTATCCCAAACACGTCACCGATTTACGATCTGACTACCAGCGACCTCCTAACGCCTGTCCTGATCAAACGGCCATCCGTGGCGGACGTGATGAATTCGGTAAGTGTGGAGTTTGCCAACCGGGCGAACGATTACAACGTAGAAATTGCCGAAGACAAAGACGAGGCCATGATTGCCGTCTATGGTTTGCGCAAAGATAATCCAAAGCAGGCGCACTCCATCACCACCACCACGGTAGCCAAGTTTGCGGCCAATCTGCTGAGAAAGCGCGCGGTAGAAATCCGGGCGACATATACCTTTTCCCTGGGCTGG